>DASTGO010000442.1:0-3989 GCA_035719045.1 Kineosporiaceae bacterium
CAGGTACAGGATCTGCGCAGCCAGAATGATCAACTGCTCGATCACGATGATCTTCATGTACTGCGTCTGCACCGCCACGCCGTGCAGGTAGTTGCCCATCTCCTCATACCCGGCGGCCAGCTTCTCCAGGGCCAGGTCCCCGTCCCCGGTCACCAGCGACACCGTCTGCGACAGCGCCTTGGCCGCATCCCCCACCAGCGCACCGGAATCGGCCAGCCACCGCGCCGACCGGGTCACCTCCGGCGCGATCTGCATCAGCTCCTGGCCGGCCGCCAGCCACAACTGCGCCAGATCATTGATCTCGTCCTCGTCTACCGCCGGCCACCCGTCACCGGTCAGGACATGGAACATCTCCCCCGCCCACGGCGGGACATTAAGCCCCACAACCCACCCTCCGTAGCGCGGAAGCCGGCACCCCGCCTTGGGTCCAGGCGACCTCGACACAGGTGGCCTGTACCCACCCGACGCGGCCGCGTGGCTTCGATCACGTGACGCGCGTCATGCAGGTTGTCCCATGTCGTTGCCGATTTGGACAGCTCTGCGTAACCAGGGCGTAAACCTTTTACTTGAGGGAGACCCCTCACCGATGCCGATCTGCGTAACGATCGTCGCCTCTTCTGATCCCTTTCGCACCTGTAGACACTATTTCAATCCGTTTCGCATCGTTCGGAATCCTTCCGGCCCTGCCCGCACCGCCCCAGGGCCCGGCATGCCCCCTGGGGCCGGCCCACCCGATTCCGCGTGACAGGGCCCGCCTCCAGCCGTCGAGTCAGTGGCAGGCCGTCCGGGACAGGGTTTTCCGCAACGGCACCCGGCTGCGGGTATCCGTCGCCGGGGACGACCCGAAGACGGAGAGGACGATCGTGTGAGCGGCATGCCCCTGGCCCCGCCCAGTCGCGACGCGCTGACGACTGCCGTCCACACCGCTCAGCGTTCCGGGAGCCCGGATGTCCGTCCGGTCCACCTCCTGGAGGGGCTGCTCGAGGGCGGCGACGACCACCTGCTGAAACTCCTCGAAGTGCTCGAGGTGGACGTGCACGGGCTGCGGGCGAGCGTGACCGACGCGGTCGGCTACTCGTTCACAGCCTCCGGGGCGCATGAGCCGTCGATGAGCCGCCAGTTGACCCGCGTGCTCACCGCGGGCGCGGAGCAGGCGCGGTCCGCGGGTGAGGACCACGTCTGGCCCGAGCACCTCCTGCTGGGGGTCGCCCGGGAGGGCGGCCAGGCGATCGACCTGCTGCGCCGCTTCGGCCTCACCGTGGAGACCCTCCGCCAGGCGCAGGTCCAGACCAGCACCCCCCAGCAGCCTGCCGGCCAGCACGGGGCACCGAATGGGCAGGGCACCCCGCAGGCTCAGGAGGAGGGCCCCAAGAGCCCCCTGGAACAGTTCGGCATCGACCTCACGATGAAGGCCCGGCTGGGCAACCTCGACCCGGTGATCGGTCGCGAGGACGAGATCCGCCGGGTGATCCAGATCCTGTCCCGGCGGACGAAGAACAACCCGGTGCTGATCGGGGAGCCGGGCGTCGGCAAGACGGCCGCGGTGGAGGGCCTCGCGCAGCGGATCGTCGCCGGTGACGTCCCGGAACCCCTGCGCGGCAAGCGGGTCATCTCCCTGGACCTGACCGCGATGGTGGCAGGCGCGAAGTACCGCGGTGAGTTCGAGGAGCGGCTCAAGGCCGTGCTCAACGAACTGACCGACAGCGCGGCCGGGGTGATCGCCTTCATCGACGAGCTGCACACGATCATCGGCGCGGGCAAGGGTGACGGCGCCATGGACGCCGGCAACATCCTCAAGCCGATGATGGCCCGCGGTGAGCTGCGCCTGGTCGGGGCCACGACCCTCGACGAGTACCGGCAGTACATCGAGAAGGACCCCGCCCTGGAGCGGCGCTTCCAGAAGGTGCTGGTGGAGGAGCCGAGTGTCGAGGACACCATCGGCATCCTGCGCGGGCTGAAGGAACGCCTCGAGCTGCACCACGGCGTCCGGATCACCGACGGCGCCCTGGTGGCCGCCGCGACCCTGTCCGACCGCTACATCAACGGCCGGTTCCTGCCCGACAAGGCGATCGACCTCGTCGACGAAGCCGCCTCGCGGCGCCGGATCGAGCTGGACTCGCGTCCCGCCGAGATCGACTCGCTGGAACGGCTCGTGCGCCGGCTCGAGATCGAGGAGGTCGCGCTGGGGCGGGAGAAGGACGCCGCCTCGATGGACCGCCTCAACACGCTGCGCACCGAACTCTCCGCGCACCGCCAGCAACTCGACGTGATGACGGCGAGCTGGGAGGAGGATCGCCGGGCCCTGGAGACCGTGCGGCTGCTCACCGAGCGGCTGGACCAGCTGCGCCGTGAGGCCGAGACCTGCGAGCGGGAGGGCGCCCTCGACCGTGCCGCCGAGGTCCGCTACGACGCCATCCCCCAGGTGGAGCGCGAGCTGGCCAAGTGGACCCTGTCGACCCGCGAGGGACCGGGAGCGACCCGCGAGGAAGTCACCGCCGAGCATGTGGTCGACGCCGTCGCGGCCGCGACCGGGATTCCCGCCGGGCGGATGCGGGAAGGGGACGTCACCAAGCTGAACCGGATCGAGCAGGTCCTCGGCTCGCGCGTGATCGGCCAGCCGGAGGCGGTGCGGGCCGTCGCCTACGCCATCCGGCGCGCCCGGACGGGCATCGCCGACCCCAACCGGCCCACCGGCTCCTTCCTCTTTCTCGGACCGACCGGTGTCGGCAAGACCGAACTGGCCAAGGCACTGGCGGAATTCCTGTTCGACGACGAGCGCTCCATGGTCCGGATCGACATGACCGAGTTCGGCGAGAAGCACTCCGTCGCCCGGCTGGTCGGGGCCCCACCCGGCTACGTCGGCTACGAGCAGGGCGGCCAGCTGACGGAGGCTGTCAAGCGCAAGCCCTACAGCGTCGTCCTCCTCGACGAGGTCGAGAAGGCCCACCCGGATGTGTTCGACATCCTGCTGCAGGTGCTCGACGACGGGCGGCTCACCGACGGGCAGGCGCGGCTGATCGACTTCCGCAACACCATCCTCATCCTCACCTCCAACCTCGGCGCCGCCCAGGTCCCCCCGGAGGCCGACGACGCACAGCGGGCCGCGATCCAGCAGGAGGCAGCCCGGCGGCACTTCAAGCCCGAGCTGATGAACCGGCTGGACAACGTCCTGATCTTCTCGCCCCTGTCCCTGGAGGGCCTGCGCAAGATCGTGGACATCCAGGTGGACAGCCTGGTTCGGCGGATGATGCAGCGCCAGATCGGGCTGAAGGTCAGTGATGCGGCAGCACTGTGGCTGGCGGAGAACGGCTTCGACCCCGCCTACGGCGCCCGGCCGCTGCGCCGGCTGGTGCAGACCGTCATCGGGGACCAGTTGGCCGACGCGATGCTGCAGGGGCAGGTCTCCAGCGGCGACACGGTACTGGTAGACATCGGGGAGCCTGCGTCAGGCGGGCCGCCGATCGTGCTCTGCCTGGTGGACTGACCGCGCCCCCGTCCCGAGTTTCCGACCCCAGAGGAAGGCCCGCACCATGAGCGACCTGCCGGAGGCGAAGACTCCCCGCCCGGAAGGCCGAGCGGGCAAGGGCGGTACGGCCCGACGGGCACTGGCCCCGCAGACCACCCGTGTCCCGCGGAGCACCGGTACCCCGCGCAGCGGCAGCGTTTCCCGAGCGACCGGCAGCACCACACAGACCGACGCCGAGACCCGCAGCATCCCGCGGTCCGGCAAGGGGGCGGGCAGCACCCCACGGACCGACGACGCCACCGGTAGCACCCCCCAGACCGACACCGAGACCCGCAGCATCCCGCGGTCCGGCAGGGCGGCCGGCAAGGGCGGGACAGCCGGCAAGGGCGGGACAGCAGGCAAGGATGGGGCGGCCGCGGCGACGGGGCTCACCCGGCCCACCACCTCGTACGCGTCGGCCCCGGCCTCCGCCCCGACCCCTCCGGCCTCCCCGTCCCGGCTCCCCACCGGCACACCCCAGCCC
>DASTGO010000443.1:0-3857 GCA_035719045.1 Kineosporiaceae bacterium
CATGGCGCGGAGGAGTCCTTCGGAGACGGCGGATCACCGGAAAGCGGTGCCGACGGACCGGGCGAGCAGCCGACCGGGAGGATCGGCGGGCAGGCCATGGTCGCCGGGACGTCCCCAGCCTACGTCCGGGCGCTGACAGGCCACGCCCGGACATCCGCCGACGCTGACCGGACGCGCCTTTCCCGGCCTGCCGGTCACACCCTCACCCCGCGCGGGTGATCATTCCCCGGAAGGTTCCGGACCGGGTCCCCGCCGGTCAGACCGCGGACTGCACGCCCTTCTCGTTCAGCGCCTTGGCCAGCTCCGTGTCGTCGTGGGTGATGTGGTCCATCAGCCAGGTGTGCATCATGACCAGCAGGGAGTCGTCGACGTTCGCCGTCCCGGCCTTGAACTTCGTGGCGAACCCGGTGACCTGGGTCAGGAAGGCCTTGTGGTTCGCCTTGTGCTTGGCCGCGCTCGCGATCTGGTACCCGTCCATCAGGGACTCCTCGAACGAGAAGTGCACCCGGACGTAGGTGACCAGCTCGCCGAGGGCCTTGGCCTGGTCCGCCCGGCTGCCGGTGCGAGCGGTCTCCGCCAGCCGCTGGAGCAGGTTCAGCACCACGTCGTGCTGGCCGTCGATCTCGCCGTAGCCCGTGATCGCCCCCTGCCCGGCGCTGGGGGGCACGGACTGCGCCGCCGAAGCCGCCGCGGGGGTGGCCGGCGTGTCGGCCGAACCGACGGCGGACTGCGCCGGAGTGCCCTCGTCGGACAGCAGCCGGGTCAGTCCGGTGGCAACCCCGAGGGTTCCCAGAGCGGCAGCCGCGGTGAGCAGCTGCCGGCGCCGCGGCGAAGGCTCGCGGTCCTCCGGCTCCTCGACGTCGTCCAGGTACTCGGCGTCCTCCGGCTCCGGGATCTCGTGGTCGGCAGGAACTCCCCGGCGCAGCCCCGGGAACGACACCCGGCTGAGGCCGAGGCCCCGGCGCGGCTCGTCGTCCTGCTCCGGCTCATAGCCGTCGCGCCGGCCGGCGCGGCCGGTGTACTCCGGCTCGGGCATTCCGTACTGCGGGTCGTAGCCGCTGTCGTAGTCGCCGTCCTCGGGTTCCATGTCGTCCAGGCCGCGGTCCCGGGCACGCCGGTACCAGGAGCCGACGCTCTCCCGGAGCCGGTCCAGCGCTCCGGGCAGGGCTGCGGGCATGACCAGGCCACCCGAGAGGGGTAGTGGGGACCGGGCCTGAGGCAGCAGCCGGAGGCTTCCCGTGGCCAGCCGGAGGCTCCCGGTCGCCAGCCGGAGGCTTCCGGTGCGGGCCTCCCGCTCGAGGGCCTCCCGCCGGGACCTCGGCGCCTCGATGTCCGCCTCGGGCTGTTCACGACGGGACCGCCGGGTGAGTGCCCCGGTCCCGTCCGGCCCCGGGCCCTGCTCCGAGCCGGCCTCGGGGTGCCGGCCCCGGGCCGCCGCCCTGCCGCGCCCACGAGCCCGCGGTGCCCGCTCGTCGTCATCCTCGGCCTGGGGGCCCGATCCCGGCTCGCCCCGGCTGATGGCGCCGGTTCGCGGGCCCTGCCGGTCACGGTCGCCCTGCCGGTCGCGGTAGCCCTGCTGGTCCCGGGGACCGGACCGGCCACGGCGCCCCGCCTCGTCGCTGAGTTCCGGCTCGTCGCGGTCACCCGCATGCCCCGACCGTGTCCCCTGGCCCGGGCGTCCCGGCTCGCCGCGGTAACCCGGGTCGACCGGGTAGCCCTCCTGCCCGGGATGCACCGGCTGAGCGGGGTATCCCTGCTGGTCGCGGTAGACCGGCTGGCGGCGCGGTCCCGGCTGGTGACGCGGTCCCGGCTGGCCGGCGTACCCGCGCTCGACCGGATACCCCTGCTCCGGCCCGTACCCCGGGCCCGCCTGCGCCGGACCGCCGTACCCGGGGCGGCTGTACCCCGGACCTGCCTGCGCCGGACCGCCGTACCCGGGGCGGCCGTACCCCGGACCTGCCTGCGCCGGACCGCCGTACCCGGGGCGGCCGTACCCGGGACCGGCATACCCGCCCTCGACCGGATTCCCCGGACCGCCGTATGCCGGACCGCCGTACTCCGGCCCGTACCCCGGACCCGCCTGCGCCGGACCGCCGTACCCCGGGCCCGCGGACCCCGACCGGCTGGGGATCCGTCCCGTCGGCGAGCCGAACTGGTCGGGCATCGGGGGGTACCCCTGGACGGGTGCCATCCCGGTGTCGTACGGCGAGGACATCGGCGGCCGGTCAGCGTACACGTTCCCGGTGGACGGCCACGTCCCGTAGGGCGCGAACCTCCCGTCGGGCGTCGGCACCTGCAGCGGCTGCGCCCCGGTGACGCCCACAACGGCGGACCGACCCCGGGCGCCCGCCCGCGGCATCGACCCGGTCTGCGCGTCGGAGCCGGTCCCCGGGTAGTGCGACATCCTCGACCTCCGATGGCGGGCGGCACGGGCGCGGGGTCGCCGCCGGACCCCTGAGGAAGTACTCCTCGCCTGCTCTATCGCCCGGGAGATCCCAAAGGTTTGTCGGGTCGGGTGATCAGCCGGGAACGGTTCCGACGATCATGCCAGCAGCGACGGTGGCGTTGGTAGCCTCGTCGACGAGGATGAATCCGCCGGTGGACCGGTTGCGCCGGTACTCATCGGCGAACACGGGCACCGTGGTCCGCAGCACGACCCGGCCGATGTCGTTCAGGCCGAGTCCGGCCACTCCCTCCTGCCGGTGCAGGGTGTTGACGTCCAGCCGGTAGCGCAGCTGCTTGACCATGGCCCGGGCCGACCGCGTGGTGTGCTTCAGGACGAGCTTCTGCCGCGGTTGCAGCGGTTTGTCGGCCATCCAGCAGACCATCGCGTCGAGGTCCTGGGTGACGGTCGGGGCGTTGTGCGGCCGGCAGAGCAGGTCCCCGCGGGAGATGTCGAGGTCGTCGGCGAGCCGGACCGTCACCGACATCGGCGGGAAGGCCTCCTCGACCGGGCCGTCCATGGTCTCGATCGCGGCGATCCGGGTGGTGAGGCCGCTGGGCAGGGCCAGCACCTCGTCCCCGACCTTGAGCACCCCACCGGCGACGGTCCCGGCGTAGCCGCGGTAGTCCGGGTGGTCGACCGACTGCGGGCGGATCACGTACTGCACCGGGAACCGGACGTCGATCAGGTTGCGGTCACTGGACACGTGCACGTGTTCCAGGTGGTGCAGCAACGAGGGCCCCTCGTACCAGGGCATGTTCGCCGAGCGGGTGACGATGTTGTCCCCGTGCAGCGCCGAGATCGGGATCACGGTGAGGTCGGGGACCTCCAGTTTCGTGGCGAACCGCACGAACTCGTCGCTGATCGCCTCGAAGACCTCCCGGTCGTAGCCGACGAGGTCCATCTTGTTCACCGCGAGCACCAGATGCGGCACCCGCAGCAGGGTGGCGATGAACGCGTGCCGGCGGCTCTGCTCGACCAGCCCCTTGCGGGCATCCACCAGCACGATCGCCAGGTCGGCGGTGGACGCGCCGGTGACCATGTTCCGGGTGTACTGCACATGCCCGGGGGTGTCGGCGATGACGAACTTGCGCCGCGGGGTGGCGAAGTACCGGTAGGCGACGTCGATCGTGATGCCCTGCTCCCGCTCGGCACGCAGACCGTCGGTGAGCAGGGCGAGATTGACGTAGTCGTCACCCTTGGCCGCGCTGGCCCGCTCGACCGCCTCCAACTGGTCCGTGAAGATCGACTTGGAGTCGTACAGCAGCCGGCCGATGAGCGTGCTCTTGCCGTCGTCGACCGATCCGGCGGTGGCGATGCGCAGGATGTCCTTGCGGGCGACGGCGATGTCGTGGGCCTGCTCGGCGGCGGCCGAGTGCAGGTCGACGGGGCTGCTCATCAGAAGTAGCCCTCC
>DASTGO010000444.1:0-5381 GCA_035719045.1 Kineosporiaceae bacterium
TCACCCGACAACCGCGTGCCGGCGCCGTGCACCGTGCCGGTCTGTGCCCGGTACGGAGAGGACCTGCTCGGCGAGGTCACCTTCACCGGCCTGGGTGGCTACGACCACGACATCGCGCTCATCCGTAGCCAGGCCTGGCGGCAGGGGTGGAAGGTTCTTGAGCACCGGCAAGCCGAGGAGACCCCAGAGCTGATCTTCTATGCCGAGCGCATCCCCTTGGGGCAACCGATGGACGCCACCGCAGGTGCACATGGCGGCCGCGGGTGTCTGATTCTGATGCTGTTGCTACTAGCGACTGCGCTGGGGATGGGGCTGTTCGCCGGGGGGTGGGACTTCGTCTGGCTCCTGGTCGGCTGCTGCGGTGGTCCGCTGCTCTCCTGGTTACGAACGGGCATTTCTAGGCGGAAAGCCGGCCCGCACGACGGCCCGTCGACTCCGGGCTGATCGACATGTGAGCAAGGTGGGCTACCAGCCACCCAGGACGCAAAGGCGCAGCTAGGAGGAGGGGCAGGCAGGGGACCTTGGCCGCCTTGTCCCTGGCGATGGACCTTGGGAACAGTGGATCAAGGACGGCGTACCTACAGCGTGTTCGATGACCGTCGGCCCCCCATCCGGGTGTTGGAAATCGATCGTTTCTCCGACACCTGGACGTCCGGAGTCCTGCGCACGGCTGACCTGCAGCGTTCGCTAGGTCGCCTGGGTGGCTATCTGTCCAATAAACGTGTCGGGACGTCGGAAACTCCGGACACCCTTTCTCATACGCTCGGGCCATGACGGATGTCCCCCACGGTCGGGGAGTCGGTGCTGCCGTCGCCGTCGTCGACCGGCCTGGGCTGGCAGGGGAGCTACTGGCGGCCGAGCCCGCTGCCCGCCGCATGGTCGGTGCCGGCAGTGTCGGTCCAGGCCGGCAAGGTCGCTGCCGCGGAGCTGGCTGAGGGTTACGCCTGAGGGCTCGCCGAGAGGTCAGTTTGGTGGCAGTGCCAGGTGCACGACGGCGGCTTGGAGGACCTTTGTGGTTCCTTCCGCTGGGGTCATGGGCTGGGTAGACCTGTCGCGCCCGCCTTGCGGGCGGCGACGTTGATGCCTTGCTCGTCTGCACAGCTTCGCGGCGGTGGTGGTTTACGGCTGTTTGGTCGCGTCGAGCAGGGCGGTGAGGTAGGCGCGGTAGCGGGTGAATGCCTCCTGGCCAGCTGTGGTCAGGGAGGCTGTTGTGCGTGGCGTCCGCCCCACGAAGGTCTTGGTGATCTGCAGGTAGCCGGCCTCGGCGAGGCGAGTGAGTTGCACGGACAGGTTGCCGCGGGTGAGGCCGGTCTCGCGCATGAGGTAGACGAAGTCCGCGCTGTTCCCCCCGGACAGAACGGCCATGATCTTCAGTCTGGCTGGCTCGTGGATCAGGCGATCGGGGTCACCATCGAACCTGAAGTTGGTCGCCGGCCTGTTCACGCCTTCGCCTCGGCGTTCAGGACGGGGTGACGGTGCAGGTAGGACGCGAGGGTCACGGCGCCGAGGATCCCGGATACCGTGCCCAGCACGGTGAGCAGCACAGCGACGCCCGTCACAGGGTCGAGCCCGGCCGCCATGCTGCCTGCGCCGGCCGCCATGGCCAGTGCCGCGTAGAGCCAGTACCGGCGGGTGGCCGAATGGCGGGCCCGTCGGGTCAGGAGTGCGCAGATGCCGGTGGTGAGAACGGTCAGGGCCACGATCGTCCAGGCGGAACTCTGCTCGCTGTGATCGGCCGCGATCACTCCCGTCAGGACGACGACCGCAGCCACGAGGATGCTCATGACCCGTTGGCGCCACCCTGGCGGGGGGCAGGCCAGGTATCCGGTCCGGGGGTAGGTCAAGCGTTCCTTGAGGGCCCGGATGAGACTGCCCGCCGTGAGACACACCACGAAAAGGAGGGCAGTTGCTGCGTGGTCGAGATACGGATTCGTCGTGGTCGAGGCCAGCAGTTGCAGGCCGCCGATGAGGACCATCGCGGTGCCTGCGACGGTCTCGGTGATGCCGTCGACGAACCAGTAACCCACAGTGCGGCGCTGGATCTCGGTGATCTCGTCCATGACTCGTCCTTGGGGTGTGCCCGGCGGGAAACACAGCAAGTTTATGACATGAACTGGTTGACGGTCTAGGTTCGTGAGCTCCGTGCTCGGTGAGGTCTGGCGCAAGAACGTCATCCGGGAGCGGGGTCCGCATTCGGGATCAACGAGGACCTCGGTCAGTGGGTAACTGCCGTTATCCACTGACCGGACTCGCCGATGGTTCCCCGACCCCGACCCCGAGCCTGGGATGATCACTGGTCGTGGAGCCTCGCCTACGTGTCGCGTCGGGGTGGCTGCTGCTGGTGGCCGGTGTCGGGTCGGGTGCCGGGACGATCGGCTACGTCCTGTGGGGCGGTCCGGCCGCGGACCGGCCGGACCGGGCCCAGGTGTGGGGCACGGTCTGGGCCGTGGCCACCGCGGTGCTGGGCTGGGCCTGGTCGCGGCTACGCCGGCCAGCGGCGGACCTGGCGGGAGCGGGCGCGTCGACGCCGGAGCAGGCCGAGGTGGCGGCGCAGTTGCTGGCCACTCGGATGTCGGCGACGTGGTCGCAGCAGGTGAGGATCCGGGGGATCCGGCTGCCGGCGCCAGTGCGGGTGCGTTGGCGGTGGGCCGCTGGCGAGGTGGTGGTGCCGCGGGTGGAGGTGAACGCCTCCCCGGCAGGGGTTACGGATCCGTCGCCGATCCCGGGCACGGGGGTGGGGGAGGTGCTCGGCTCGGGGGTGGTGACCCGGCTGCACCAGGAGGTGTATGCCCGGCTGCGGCACGGGCGGCTAGTCCTGATCGGTGGCCCCGGTGCGGGCAAGACCGCCGCAATGATCCTGCTGCTGCTGGCGGCCCTGGACCATCGCAAGCGGGTCCCCGAGGCCGATCGGGCGCAGGTCCCTGTACCGGTCTGGCTGACCTTGGGCTCCTGGAACCCCAGGACACAGACGCTGCGGAAGTGGGTGACCGCCACGATCGCCCGGGACCACCCCTACCTGAGGGCGGCAGCGTTCGGGCCAGACGCGATCGGCGCCCTGTTCGACACCGGGAAGATCGCTCTATTCCTCGACGGCCTGGACGAGCTGCCCGACGCCCACCGCAGCCAGGCCACCCACCGGCTACGGACCGAGGCGGGTGGCCTGCGGGTGGTGCTGAGCAGCCGCCCCGACGAATACCGGGCCACCCTGGACGACGGCGCCCACCTGCCCGAGACCGCCGTGATCGAGCTACGCCCGGTCGGTGTGACGGCCGCGGTCGACTACCTGCTGGCGGACCGGACCGACCCGTCCCGCCGGGCCTGGACCCAGGTCACCGACCGGCTGCGGGCCGAACCGGCTGGGGTGCTCGCCCAGACTCTGAACAGCCCGCTGACCCTGTCGCTGGCCCGCGCCGCCCATCCCGGCGATCCAGCCCCGCTGCTCGACCCTGCCTTGGACACCGGGCAGGCCCTGCGCCGTCATTTGCTCGACCAGACCCTGGTCACCGCCTACCCCGACCCGCGGGAACGTGCCCGCGCCACCTACTGGCTGGGCTGGATCGCCCACCACATGAACACCCAACCCGGCGGCCCCACCCGCGACCTGCCCTGGTGGCATATCCCCGGATGGATCTCCCGCTGGCAACGCAGGCTCGTGGGCGGGCTCGTGTTCGGGCTCGCGGCCGGGTTCATGAACGGGCTCATGATCGGCCTCATGAACGGGCTTATGAACGGGCTTAGAAACGGGCTCATGTACGGGCTCGTGGGTGGGCTCGTGGGCGGGTTAGGTCACAAACTCCCTGCTCCTCGGACGTTCACCCCTCACCTTCCCTCCCGCCAGGAACTTCGCTCCATCCTCGTGATCGGACTCGTGGGCGGGCTCGTGTCCAGACTCGGAGTCGGGCTCATGGGCGGGTTTGTGTTCGGGCTCATGGTCGGGCTCACGGACGAGTTCGTGGACGGGGTCAGAAACGGGCTCAGGGACGGGCTCATGTACGCGCCAGTGGTCGGGCTCGTGGTCGGGCTCGTGGTCGGGCTTGTGTTCAGGCTCGTGGGCAGGCTGATGGAGGTGTGGAGCAGCCCTGTTGCCGACTCCGCCGAGGCAGCCCCGCGGTCGACGCACAGCCAGGACGTCCAGACCAAAGTCCTGGGTGGGTTCGTGGGCGGGCTCGTGTTCGGGCTTGTGGTCGGGTTTATGGCGGGGTTCGTGGGCGGGCTCGGGTTCGTGGGTGGGCTCGTGAACGGGCTCATATTCGGGTTCGTGTTCGGGCTCGTGGTCGGGCTCAGGGACGCTGCTGCTCCGGAGTTGTTCCTGGCTGAGGTGGTGCTGGCGGTGAGGGGCCGGCGGGTGCGGTTCATGCGGTTGTTGGAGACCGCGCTGGACCGGCAGGTGCTGCGGCAGGCCGGGGCGGTGTACCAGTTCCGGCACGCCGATCTGCAGGACCGGCTGGCCGAGCGGTTCGCCCGCGACCACCTCAGCTCCAGCGCACCGGCCGAGGTCCCGGCCTCTGTCCCGGGGCCCGAGGTCGTGGACCTCACCGTGCCTGTCCCCGCACCGTCGGTCCCCGAGCAGGGTGCTGGGCCGTCGGCGGGGGAGCGGGGGTAGCGGCAGCCACGCTGCGGGCACCTCGGTCCGCGGACCCCGGATCGGCTCAGTGGATAAGGTGCCTTATCCACTGAGCCCGCCCCCGGACTCAGCGGATAACCCGGCCCGGCGGGCCCCGAACCGGCCCGAAAATTCAGCGGATAACAACGGCGGTGCCCCGGCGACGGGCCGGTATCGGACGTGTCGCCAGCCACCAACGGTGGTGATCAGCAGAGCTGGAGCGGCGGCGTCGCGCACCGGGGGAGTGCTAACCGCCGTTATCACTACTATCCAGCGCGGTCAGTTGACGCGTCGGCGCCCGGATGCTCGCCTCGCTCGAGCTGATCGAGCAGATCCAGCGAGCTTTGAAGATCGTCCTGAAACACGTTCGGCCACCGAGCGGCCAGCTCCCGGTAGGCCTCGGTGGCCTCGGTGATCGCGGTCAGGGCGTCCTCGCGCCGGCCTAGGTCGGCCAGGCTGCCCGAGAGGTTGTTCAGGGACATGGCCAGGTCGGGCAGGAACGCGTCCGGACGGGCGGCGGCCAGCTCCCGGTAGGCCTCGACGGCCTCGCCGGTGACGGTCAGGGCGTCCTCGCGCCGCCCTAGGTCGGCGAGCCTGACCGACAGGTTGTTCAATGAGGCGGCCAGGTCGGGCAGGAACGCGTCCGGGCGGGCGGCGGCCAGCTCCCGGTAGGCCTCGACGGCCTCGCCGGTGACGGTCAGGGCGTCCTCCCGTCGGCCTAGGTCGGCGAGCCTGATTCCGAGGTTGTTGAGCGACGTGGCCAGGTCGGGCGCGAACG
>DASTGO010000445.1:0-6789 GCA_035719045.1 Kineosporiaceae bacterium
CGCGTAGGGGGCGATCGACTCCAGTTGCCGCATCACCCGGTCGTACTGCCGGTCGGGGAAGACGTGCACGGACAGGATCGGGCCGAAGTACTCCGTCGTGAACATCTCGTCGGTCGGGTCGTCACCGAGCAGGATCGTCGGGCGGACGAACCAGCCGTCCCTGTCGTCGTAGCGGCCCCCGGCGATCACCTGGACGCCCGCGGCGGAGCGGGCCCGTTCGATCGCGGCGACGTGGTTGGCGTACGCCCTGTCGTCGATCACCGCGCCCATGAAGTTCGACAGGTCGGTGACCGGCCCCATGGACAGCCCCTCGGTGACCGAGACCAGGTCGTCCTTGAGCCGCCGCCACACCGAGCGCGGCACATAGGCCCGCGACGCCGCCGAACACTTCTGCCCCTGGTACTCGAAGGCACCCCGGACCAGGGCGGTCCGCAGCACGTCGACGTCGGCGGAGGGGTGGGCGAGCACGAAGTCCTTGCCGCCGGTCTCGCCGACCAGGCGCGGGTAGGCCCGGTAGAGGTCGAGGTTCTCGGCGACCGTGCGCCACAGCATCCGGAAGGTCCCGGTCGACCCGGTGAAGTGGATCCCGGCCAGGTCCGGGTCCTTCAGTGCCACCTCGGACACCGCCTTGCCGTCCCCGGTGACCAGGTTGATCACCCCGGGTGGCAGTCCCGCGGCCTCCAGCAGCCGCATCGTGAAGTGTGCGGCGAAGGCCTGGGTGTGGGCCGGCTTCCAGAGCACCACATTGCCCATCAGGGCCGGGGCTGTGGGCAGGTTGCCGCCGATCGCGGTGAAGTTGAACGGGGTGATCGCGTAGACGAACCCCTCCAGCGGGCGGTGGTCGGTGCGGTTCCAGACGCCCTTGCTGTTGACCAGCGGCTGCTCGGAGATCACCTGGCGGGCGAAGTGGACGTTGAACCGCCAGAAGTCGATGAGTTCGCAGGCGGAGTCGATCTCGGCCTGCTGCACGGTCTTGGACTGGCCGAGCATGGTCGCCGCGTTGAGCACCTGCCGCCAGGGGCCGGACAGCAGTTCCGCCGCCTTGAGGAACACCGCGGCCCGGTCGTCGAAGCTCATCGCCCGCCAGGCGGGGGCGGCGGCCCGGGCCGCGTCCAGGGCCGCCCGGGCGTCGTCCCGGGTGGCCAGCTTCATGGTGCCGAGAACCTGCCGGCGGGCGTGCGGCTGGACGACGTCGAGCTTGCGGCCCGAGCCCATCACCTGCCGGCCGCCGATGGTCATGGGCAGGTCGATCCGGGTGCCGGCGAGGTCCTTCAGCGCCGACTGCACGGCCTCACGCTCGGCGCTGCCCGGGGCGTAGCTGAGGTTGGGCTCGTTGACGGGTTCGGGGACCCGGGTCACGGCGTCCATGGCAGCCTCCTGAAGGGGGAATGATGGGATGAATTCTGGTATGCAGCCTTGTATACATCAAGCCCGTCCGATGGCGGAGTCCGGCCACCGACAGTGACCGGGAGCACGACACACGGCATCCGAGCGGTCTGTGTTCAGGGCACGGGAAACGGTTGGATAGCGGGGTGACCCCCGCCCCGGCCTGCCTCACGGTACGCGTTCCGACACGCCTGGGACCGGTCGCCGTGCGGGTGTGGCCGGCCGTGGACGTGCCCTCGGCGCCGCGTCCGGTCCTGCTCGCCTGCCACGGCTGGACCGACTCCGGGGAGGTGTTCGGGCCGGTCGCGCAGGCTCTGGACGGGCATTGGACGGTGATCGCCCCGGACGCTCCCGGGCACGGCGACAGCCCGTGGACGCCCGCACCCGTGTACTGCGTGCCGGACCACGTCACCGGGCTGGCGGCCGTCGTCGACGCGCTCCCCCACGTGGACCGGCACCGGGCGCCGGTGGTCGCCTACGGGCACTCCCTGGGAGCGCTGTCCGCCGCCCGGCTGGCCGCGGCCCGGTCGGGCGTGGTGGCCCACCTCATCCTGGAGGACCCGGCCCGGACCACCCCGCGCCGGGCGCCCTCCGTCCCGCTGATGCGGACCTGGCTGCGGGACCTGCAGGCCACCGACCACGCCGGCCGGGTCGGATACCTGGTGCGGGAGCATCCGGACTGGCCGGCCGACGAGCACGGGCCCTGGGCCCGCAGCAAGGCGGAGGCGGATCCGCGCCCGCTGGACGGCCCGGTGGACTGGGGGCCGTCCCTGCCGGTGCTGCTCGCCGAGGTCGGCTGCCCGGTGACGATCCTGCGCGGCGAACCCGCCCGGGGCGGTCTGGTCTCCCGGGCGGGGGCGGCGCGCTGCGCGGCGGTCTGCGCGGGCGGCGCCGACGTGATCGAACTGGGCACCGGCCACAACCCGCGCCGGGAGGCCCGCGCCGAGGTGCTGGCCGTGCTGCGGGCGGTGCTGGAACGCTGCGGCGCCGGGACGGGCGCCGGTCAGACCCGGGCGCGGGTGAACCGGGACAGGTAGTCCTCCGCGAGGTCGCAGCTGGTCCGGGTGTACTGCGCCCCCAGGGACCGGGCGAGCTCGGTGTCGTGGTGGGAGCCGATCCAGGCCACCAGCAACAGCCGGCGCAGCAGCACGAAGGTCGGCAGCTCCGCCTCCTCCCGCGCCGACAGCTGGGCGAGCTCGCGGTAGCCGCTCACCCAGGCGTCGATCAGCTCGGGGACCCGCGGGTCGTGCTCGATGAAGGACAGTGAGGCGCCGAGGTCGTACAGGTACCAGCCGAAGCCGCAGTCGTCGAAGTCGATGACGTCCACCCCGCCCGTCGCACCGGGGGCGGGGTCCACGATCAGGTTGGCCAGCCGCATGTCCGCGTGCACCAGGCCGAACCGGTCCGATCCGGTGCCGAAGGCGGCCAGCCGCTCGGCGAGCAGGGCGTCCAACCGGCCCAGCACCGCACGCTCCTGCGGTCCGACGGCGATCCCGTCCTGCCATCGACCCCAGTGGCCGCGCGGGCCGATCGAGGTCTCGTAGTCCCAGCGGAACCGGGTGAAACCGGCCGGGGGTCGCCAGTGGCGCGCGTGACGGTGCAGCCGGGCGGCGATCGTGCCGAGGGTCCGGAAGTCGTCGACCAGCCGGGCCCCGGCCGGTTCCACGCCGTCCACCCAGGCGAACCTGATCGCGTACCGCCGCTCACCGTCGGGGTGGGTACCGCGGACCACCAGGGAGCCGTCCGTCGCGGGCAGCACCGCGGGGGTGGACACCACCCCGTCCGCCCGCAGCGCCCGGATCCAGGCCAGCTCGCTGCGGATCGCCGCAAGCGAGTGGTAGCCGGGGCGGTTCACCCGCAGCACGCTGCGCTCGCCGGTCCGGGGGTCGTCCAGCCGGTAGGTGGCGTTCTCCGAGATGTTGAGCAGGGTCAGGCCGGTGTCGGGAGGCAGGCCGTACGCCGTCAGGGCGTCACGGGCGATCAGCGCCAGCCGGTCGGTGTCCGTGGCCAGGTCCGCCACCACGCTCTCCTCTTCCGTCGTCCGGTGGTGTCCGCGGGTCAGTCTGCCGCCCGGACGGTCCGGTCCGGTCACCGCGGTCCCCGGGCGCCGGGCCGCGGCGGCACACCGGAACGGCTCAGGTCCGCCCGCAGCCGGCCGACCAGTGGACCGTCGGCTGAGGCACCGGCTCGCGGGGGCGGTCCGGACGGCGGCCGTCGACCGACCAGTCCCGCCGAGTCGGCGTCCACGGAAGGACCGTCCGATGTTCCGCAGCAGTCTCAAGGCGCCCCCGAGACAGGTTCTGCCCGGCGTCAACACCCTGGTCAAGCTGCAGCTCACGGTCCCGGACGGTTCGGGGCCGCGCCCGCTGCACCTGTCCTCCCGGGTGGAGGACGTCGACCAGTCGTGGCCGGAGGGCGATCCCCTCACCCTGCGGTCCACCCTGCAGACCCGGCTGTACGTGGCCGCCCCGCACTACCCCGGGGATCTGGAGGAGCCGGCCCCGGGCAGCCCGTGCCAGGTCACCTGGCCGACGCCGGTGGGGCTGTGCGAACTGCCGACGCGCTACGAGGGCCGGGTCCGGGTGGGGCCGGCGGTGCGGGCCTGGCGGCTGGCCGTCACCGCGCCGGCGACCCGGGCGCAGCGGCGGCGGTACTTCCGGGTCCCGTGGATCAGCCCCGTGACCCTGGAGATCCGCGGCCCGGCCGGTGCCGAGGTCGACGGCCTGGAGGACGGCGACGGACCGCCCGGCCGGCTGCAGGTGTTCACCGGCACCACGGTGGACCTCAGCGAGGGTGGGCTGCGGGTCGGGCTGCCGACCCCCGGGCTGCCGGACGGCACGCCGATCCGGGCCCTGCTGCCGATCCGGGACCAGATCCTGGTCATCCCGGCGACCACCGTGTGGCACCGGACCGCCCCGGTACGGGCTTCCAGACTGGTCGAGGTCGGGGTCAGCTTCGACGACGTCGAGCTCTACGGGGACCTGCTGCGCCAGGTGGTCGTCGACGAGCAGCTGAGGGCCCGCCGGCTCGGACTGAGCTGAGCCGGTCACGGAGCCGAGCCGGCCACGAAGTGGTCGGCTCTCAACCGGCCGACCACTCCAACGCCGTAGTCAGCACGGCGGACGCGGTGCCGACCCTCTGAGGGGTCGTCATGAGCTGAGGGAGCCATCGTGCGGATCGCCATGATCGGGACACGCGGAGTGCCGGCCCGCTACGGCGGCTTCGAGACGGCCGTCGAGGAGATCGGGGCCCGGCTGGCCCGGCGAGGCCACGAGCTCGTCGTCTACTGCCGGGGCGGCGACCGGTCCCCGCAGTTCCGGGGGATGCAGCGGGTGAACCTGCCGGCCGTCCCGCGCCGGACGCTGGAAACCCTGAGCCACACCGCCGTCTCGGCCTGCCATCTGCTCATCCACCGGACCGACGTGGCGATCCTGTTCAACGTCGCCAACGCCCCGCTGCTGCCCCTGGTCCGGGCTGCCCGGATCCCCGTCGCGGTGCACGTCGACGGGCTGGAGTGGCGCCGGACCAAGTGGGGGCCCAACGGGAGGCGCTACTACCTGGCTGCCGAGAGGCTCGCCGTGCGCTGGGCGGACGAGCTGATCGCGGACGCCCGGGGCATCCAGGAGTACTACCGGACCCGCTACGGCGCCCAGAGCCGGTTCCTGGCCTACGGAGCCCCGCTGGTGGCCGCCCCCGACCCGGCGAAGCTGGCGGCCGTCGGCCTGGCGCCCGGGGGCTATCACCTGGTGGTGGCCCGGATGGAACCGGAGAACCACGTCGGGGTCATCGTGCGCGGCTACCTCGCCCACCGGGCCGAGCTGCCGCTGGTGGTGGTGGGGTCGGTGCCCTACCCCGCGGAGCACGAGGCTGAGATCAAGCGGCTGGCCGCCACCGACGAGCGGGTCCGGATGCTCGGCAGCGTCTGGGACCAGGACCTGCTGGACTCCCTCTACGCCGGTGCCGCCAGCTACCTGCACGGGCACTCCGTCGGGGGCACCAACCCGTCCCTGCTGCGGGCGATGGGGGCCGGCGCCCCGGTGATCGCCTGGGACGTGAACTTCAACCGGGAGGTCCTGGGCGGCACGGGCGCGTTCTTCTCCTCCCCGGAGACGGTCGGCGACCTGGTGCTGGCCGTGGAGCAGGACCGGGCGGCGGCGGTCCGGCGCGGACTGGCCGGCCGGGAGCGCGCGACCGCCTGCTACAGCTGGGACCAGGTCGCCCTCGGGTACGAGCAACTCTGCGAGGACCTCACGGTCGGGGTCCGCCGCGCGGAGGCCGTGCTGCACCGGGTCCCGTCGGCGCGGCGGATCCCGACCGCACGCCGGGCAGCCCCCGAGGAACACCTGCTGCCGGAACCGGTCGCCGGGCAGTCGCCCACGCGGCCGGCCCGTCCGGGCGGCACCCCCGGCACCGACCCCCCGCGGGATCAGCCGTAGGTCACGGGATCAGCCGTAGGTCCTCACGGCCACCGGGCGACCGTCCGGCCAGGTGTTTCCGCTCGCGGCGAGGGTGGTGGCACCGGTCCGCAGGATCGCACAGCCGCTGATCGACATGCCGCGCCCGAACCGGTTCCCGCTGACGGTGACCGGCCCGAGGGCCGTCCCGCCCTGGTGGGTGAGCTTGACGCTGCAGGTGCCGCCGTCGACCCAGTTGTCGCTGAAGGTCAGCTGCCGGGTCGGCCCGATGTCCTGGGTGACCTGCAGGACGGAGTTCTGCCCCGTTCCCGCCAGGATGGTGTTGCCGGTGATGGTGATGTCGCTGCCGCCGACCACCTGCACGCCGTCGTTGTGCGAGCCGTCCGGGTGCGTGGGGTCGACGGCGTAGGAGACCAGGCCGTGGAGGTAGGACGACTCCACCCTGACGTGGCTCCCCGACGCCATGGCCCCGTCCACCACCCCGCCGTTGACGTGTACCCGGCGCATCGTGTAATTCGCGCCCTTCACCCCGGTCAGCCAGACCGACGGGTGGGCGGGACGTATCTCGCTGTCCTCCAGGAGGAAGCCGGTCGCGGCCGGGTCGTTGTTCTGCACGACCCCCCGCAGCGATGTCGCCACGCCGCCACGGATCAGGCTGCGGCGCACGGTCACGTTCGCCGCCCGGACCTCCACGAAGCCGTGGATGTCGAGGCCGTCGATCACGGTCCCCGGCTCGGTGATCACCAGGTCGCCGAGGTGCACGGTGAGGTTCGTGCCCGCCGGGACCCCGGTGTTCGCCGCGGACGGCCCACCCGTCACCGGGGCGGCCGGTCCGCTCGCCGGGCCCCCCGAAGGCTGCCCGCCGGATCCCGGTCCGGGGCTGCCGGACGGCGGCGTCGACGGGGAGGCCGGGAAGTCCGTCGGGGAGCCCCCCGGCATGCCGGTGCCAGGTCCGCCGGTGCCAGATCCGCCGCCGGGGATGGGTGAG
>DASTGO010000446.1:0-11747 GCA_035719045.1 Kineosporiaceae bacterium
GCGCCCTGTTCCTCCGCCGCCGGGGGAACAGTCCCGACGGCCTCGGATGGGGTGGCAGCGTCCAGTTCGGTGGCGGCCGCCGGCCCCACGGCGCCGTCCAGCCCGCTGACGCCCTCATGTTCGGTGACGGTCTGCGTGGGCAGGGTGAAGGTCACCCGCCGCGACGAGGAGGAACTCGACCGGAAGTGCGCGACCTCCACCACGGATGCCGCCGATGAGGTCGCCCCGGCGGCGGACGGCGGCCGGCCCTCGGCAGCCAGGTACGGCTCGACCGCCGCGCGGACCGCGTCGAGCCTGGCCCGCCCCGCCGCGAGGGTGGTGGCGAACCAGGGATCCCACTGCAGCCGCGGCGTCTGCCGCAACGCGGTGATCTGGTCACCCAGGGCCGACCAGGTCTGGTTCCCCAGCGGACCGGTCGGAGCGGACAGCACCTCGTCCAGCCCCTCGACCGCCTCCGGCCCCGGCTCACGCCCGATCAGCTCGGGCACCGCACCCCGCACCACGTCACGCAGCGCGAGTATCAGCGCGGTGGGGCCGGTCCCGTGGTAGAGCGAGACCGCCTCGGCGGACGCCGGCCCGGACTCGGCGGGACGCTCCGGCGTGGCCGGGCGGATCTCCCCGGAACCGACCGTGCCGGTGCCGGACGCCTGGCCGTCACTGGGCGGCAACCAGGCCCGGGCGATCTCGACGAGGGTTGCCCGGGCGCCCTCGGTCAGCGCCGCCAGCCGGACGGCCGGTGCGTCGGACGCCGCGGCCGCCTCCGTCGCGGACTCCGCGGCCAGGTCCCGGGCGGAGGAGGTCGCAGGGCCAGAGGTGGTCGCAGGGCCAGAGGTGGTCGCAGGGCCAGAGGTGGTCGCAGGGCCAGAGGTGGTCGCAGGGTCAGCGGTGGTCGCGAGGTCGAAGGCCGGCCCGGGGTCCTGCAGCCGCTGCAGGCCGAGGGCGATCAGCTCTCCGGCCAGCCGCTGCCGCAGGTCGGTGACCGCGAGGTGCAGGGTGAGGTCGGAGGCGTCGAGGAGGCTCCCGTCTGGTCCGCTCCGGACGCTGCCCTGGCCCGCGGCGAGCGCGGCCAACTGCGGGACCAGCCGCCCCGACCCCCAGGAGTGCGGGCCGAACACGGCGGTGGCCAGACCGGCCAGGTGGTCGGACGCCTCCGGGGACAGCTGGGCCGCCTCGTAGGCCGCCTGCGGGGTGTGGTCGACCGACGGCTGTCCGACCGTGCCCAGCAGGTCCCGGGGGTCCGCCGACTCCGGGAGCCGGCTCATCCAACTCCCGTTGAGCAGGGCGTCGAGCGGCGCGATGCCGACCGACAGCACAGGCGCCGCCGGCACCGCCTCCACCGCCGGCCGGGTCTGTGCCGCCGACCGGATCTCTGCCCTCGCAGAACTCCCCACCGGGGTCGGCTCGGAGGTCAGCTCCCGAGCCGGGCCCGGGTCCAGCGCCTCCACCGACTGCAGGCCCGGCAGGTCCGACAGGCCCGTCATGTCCGACAGGTGGAGCCGCAACTCGTCCGCCAGTGCGGACGGGTCCGCACCGAACACGCGGGCCCACTCCCACAGGCGGGCCAGCTCGTCACGGGTCGCGGCCCGGGCTGCCGGTTCCGCCTCGCCGGAGGCGTTCTCCGCCAGGGCGTCCAGAACGGAGTCCCGCAGCACGCCGTGCAGCCGCCTCATGCTCCGCGCAGGCAGCATGGCGGCATCCAGTTGGGCGAAGGAGGGCGCGAGCCCGTGCAGCAGCAGGTCGACGCGGCGGGCAGGCCCGGCCATCTCGGCGGCGGCCGGCGTCTCCTCGTCGATCGTGCCCGGCAGTTGCCGTCCGGTGGGGCTGACCTGTCCGTCGACCCCACCCCGGGAACGCTGCTCCCTGGCCCGCTCCTCGGCGGCCCGCTGGGCACCGGGCCGTCCAGCGTCCGCCACGTCCTCGAGGAGCCTGTCCGTCACCTGGCGGGTGAGCTGGTGCAGAGCCGCCTGCTCCCCCGAGGTCAGAACCACGTCGGAGCTCATGCGCAACTGCGCGACGGCGGCCAGGGTCGCCGCCCGGGACTGGAGGACGGAGTCACCCTCGGGCAGCCCCGACAGGATCGCCTCCACCCGCGGCTGCAGCATGTCCGCCACCATGCCCGGGACAGCGATCCGCAGCCTGGTCTCCGGCAGCGCCTCGGCCAGCAGGACCCCGGTGCTCCGGACGGGCCGGGCGGTCCCGGCCGTCCCGGCCGTCCCGGCGGTTCCGATGGTCCCGGCGGTCTCGGCGATCCCGGCGGTCTCGGTGGTCCCGAAGCTCCCGGCGTTCCAGGCGCTCCCGCTGTTCCTGGCCGTCTCGGCCGTCCCGGCGGCCTCGGCGGTCCCGGCGGTCTCGGCGATCCCGGCGGTCTCGGTGGTCCCGAAGCTCCCGGCGTTCCAGGCGCTCCCGCTGTTCCTGGCCGTCTCGGCCGTCCTGGCCGTCCCGGCGGTCCCGGCGGTCCCGGCTGCGGCCTCGCGGACCGGAACGGGCCGTGGTGCCAGGAGGGCCGGTCCGGACGGGCGGGCCACCTGATACGGGCCGAGCAGCCAGCGGGCCACCGAGCCCAGCCTGCCCACCCAGCGGGCCCGCGACGGGGCCCGGGTCTGGGACCGGGCCTCGGGCATCCAGGACGGCCGCCGCGCGGAGCCGCGCCTGGCCCTCCCGGGCCGCGCGGGCTGGTCCGCCGACCGGCCGGCCGGTCCTTCCTGCCGCGGCGCAGTGCCGTCCGGAACACGATCGGACCCGTCCCGTTCCTGCGCGCCCGCCTGCTCCTGCGACCCGTCCCGCTCCTGCGACCCGTCCCGCTCCCGCGACCCGTCCCGCTCCCGCGACCCGTCCCGCTCCTGCGACCCGTCCCGCTCCTGCGCGCCCGCCTGCGCCTGCTCCTGCGCGCCCGCCTGCGCCTGCTCCTGCGCCTGCGCCCGTTCCAGCGCCTCCGCCCGCAACTCGGCGGCGGTCTCGTCCAGCGCTTCCCGCAGCGACCGGTGCGATCGCAACGTGCTCCCGGTCTGTTCCAGCGCCGCGGTCCGCGCCAGCTCCTCGGCCCGCTGCTCAGCGGCCGCCTCGTCCAGCAACTCCCGCAGCGACCGGTGGGGTCGCGGCGTGCTTTCCCCCGAACCGTCGCTCCCCTGGATCCCCGTGCGATCGGCGCGGGGACCGGCCTGGCCGGTGGACGTCCCCTCGCCCGAGCCACCGGGCCGGGGTCCGGTCGACGGTGCCCCGGCTGCCATGGTCGCGGCGGCCGGGACGGGTGCCGGCCAGGCCACCTCCCGCCCGGGTCCGGTCCAGCCCTTCTCCGGAGGGGTGGCGAGGGTGCCCGCCTTGTCGCGGCCCAGGGAAGGGTTCACGGCCACGGCGGCGTTGACGGCGACCGGGGTGGTCAGCGCCGTGGCGAGGTCGCTCCCCAGCGCGATGACCGGCCGGTCGCCGGGACGGACCAGCACCCAGCTGTCCGGGGACGGGCCCGTCCCTACCGACCGCACCGCGCGGTCCGGCCCGAAGACCACCCTTCCGGTCGAGGCGACCACCGGACGCCCGGTGGCCTCGGCCAGGGCCTGCGCCGCCTCGAGCCCCCCGGAGGCGACCAGCACGAGCGGGCCCAGCTCGGGGCCACGCGCATTGCGGGTCATGCCCTCGACCACCTGGGCGGCGGCGACGGGGTTTCCGTTCAGCAGCAACCGGCCATCGGTGGTGGCCTGCCCGCTGAGCACGTTCCAGCCCCGGAAGGCGGGCAGCAGCTGGGCGGCGGCCGCGAGCCGGTGCTCCTGCGTGGTCCGGGCGTCCTCGGCCAGGGCTGCCTCGGGCGTGACGCCGGCCGGGTCGGCCAGCACCCGGCCGGCGTCGACCGGACCGGCGTCGACCGAACCGGCCTGGACCGGGCCGGCGCCGACCGCGGCCGCGCCCGGCAGGTGCCAGCCGCTGACCGTCGCCTCACCGTCGGGGTGGGCCAGGCCCATGGCACGGGCCTGGCCCCAGGACAGCGAGACCACGGCCGAGTTGTCCGCACGGACGTCCACCCGGGAGGAGGTGGTGTCCGTCTGCGTGCTGAGCATCCGGGCGCCCAGATTGAGCACGGAGTCCTTGCGGTGGCCGACCGTGGCGGACAGCAGCAGGTCGGCGCTGACGTGGAGCATCGGCGCGTCCCGCACGACCACACCGATGTCGCCGGTGTCGTGCTGGTGCTTCCAGACCGCACCGTCGCTGCGCGCACGGGTGACCCCGCCGCTGCCGGTGACCGAGACCAGGTGCGAGACACTCCCGCCGACCGAGCCCCCGACGGTGCTGGACTTGGTGAAGCCGGTGTTGGTCTCCTCGTTCTGCACCCGGACCGCGATCGGCAGCCGGGCCACGACCATCGGCGCCCAGGTGAGGGGGCGGGCCCCGAGCAAGGAGGCCTGCAGGTCCAGGTGCGCGGAGTCGTCGGCGAGGACGCCGGGCACATTGCCCAGCGGGATCTGCACGCCGCCACCGACCAGCAGCTCGTCGAACCGGCCGCCCAGGTGGATCGCCGAGATCATGTTCCGCAGCCCCTGCGAGACAACGGTGCCCCGGCGCAGGACGTCGGCGACCGGCCCGCCGCGGGCGATCAGGTCCGAGGCGAGCTGGTCGGCCGCCCGGTCGAGCACGTTCGGGGTGACCGAGTAGATCGCGATCTCGCTCTGCTCGAAGGCGTCCGCCGGGACCGGCAGGGCCTGCGCGCGCAGGCGGTCCGCGGCGTCGGGGGTCACCGGGTGCACCTCGGGCGGGGTGAGTTCACCCGACGCCAGCGGCTCCGGCACCGCGATCCTGATCTTGGTGATCACCTGCCGGGAGCCACGGGTCGCCCAGCCCTGTCCGGGAAGGGTCGCCAACGCCGCATCGGCGGGACGGGCCGTGCCCAGGCCCAGAGCGCGGCCGATCATCCCGGCCAGCCAGCGCGCCCCGCGCAGCGGACCCTGCAACACGGCGGCCCAGGCGGCGGGACGGTTCCCGGTCCGCAACTGCAGGTCCAGGACGACGTCGGTCTCGTACACCACGTGCGGGACCTTCATCACCATGCCGGCCCACATACCGCTCACCGGCGCGAACTCCTCGGCGAACGTCTCCCCCGCGGTGAACCCTCGGTTGAAGTTGACCCCCGCGTTGACCGTGCCCATGTGGACCGGCACCGCCAGCGACAGCCCGGTGCCGCTCGCGGCCGCCGTCCCACCGGACACGGCGACCTTGGCGCCCTCCTGGGAGATGCGCAGGAAGTGCCGCTGCATCTCGGCCTCGCCGGCCGTGATCCGGCCCACCTGCCGCGGCTCCCCCGCCAGCCGGGCGGACACCGCGAGGAAGCCGGTCTTGATCTGGGCCCGCTCCCGGACCGGGCCGAGGGTGAACGACACACCGCCGGCCACCGCCTGCGGCATCCACGCGGACAGGGACTGCATCATCAGTCCCTCGCGCAGTCCGCGTTCCAGCCGGGCGAACCGGGCGGCCCGGTCCAGGACGTTGGGGTCGGTGAAGCGTGCCCCGGACCGGTCCCCCTTCTGTTCCAGGGCCCCGTACACCGCCTGCACGATCTCGGACTCGACCAGGAACCGCCGGCCGCTGGGCCCCTCCTCCAGCAGGGAGAGCGCCTCGTGCAGCATCGGCTCGCCGAGCCGGTCCACGGTGGCGTCGCTGAAGGAGTCCAGGGGCAGGTAGAACCCGTTCGCCTGCAGGACCGCAGGAGTCGGCAGGTTCGCCGGCTCGGACGTACCGGGGGCCAGGCTGGGGACCGCCGCCAGCGGGCCGGAAGGCACCGACTGGACCGGCAACCCCTCACCCGGCGAGGAGTACCCGTCGCCCAGGGACGACCCGTCCCCGTGGGACGACCCGGAGTCCAGCGACGACACCCGGGTCATGGGGGTGCTGTCGCGGCCGGAGACCGTCGGGGAGGGGGTGAGGTCGGCACCGACGGCGGCCAGCCTGCTGATCGGGTGGTCGCCCCCGGGCACCAGCACCGAAGCACCGTCAGGGACCACGAAGGTCGTCGAGGTGGTCTGCGCACCCAGCCGCCGGCCGGTGAGGGTGGGCTCGAACCGCACCGTCCACTCCACACCGCGGGAGTGCACATCCATCCGCGTGGGCGCGAACATGCCGCGCTCACCGGTGCGGTCGAGGGCCAGCTTGCGGTGGGTGAACTCCAGGTTGGAGTTGACCGTGACCGACGCCTGGCCGGACCCGGTCAGGTGGTCGGCGGGGCCCTGACCGTCGGCAGGGAGGTTGCCACCGGCCGACGCGGGCAGTCCCACCCGCGCCGACATCGGGATCGACCACGCGTTGGCGTGCTCGCTGATGTCCCAGGCCTGGGCCTCGTCCCAGAACGACATCAGGACGCCGTCGGCACTGGAGGTGATCACGGGTCCCGATTCCGG
This sequence comes from Kineosporiaceae bacterium, assembly GCA_035719045.1. Lineage (GTDB taxonomy): Bacteria > Actinomycetota > Actinomycetes > Actinomycetales > Kineosporiaceae > DASTGO01. The sequence goes on from DASTGO010000446.1 coordinate 6,378, forward strand.
GACGAGCATGGTCGGCGAGATCCGCAGCACGCCCAGCGGGCTGCCGTTGTCGGCGGAGTACAGGGTCACCATGTCCCCGCCGTTGGCCATCACCTGGCGGAACCGGATCCGCAGCGGGCCGGGGTTCAGGGTGCTCGCCAGCTCCGTCATGGTCTCCCGGGCGGTCAGGCCGCGCTGACCGACCCCGGCGTGGGCCAGGACCTCCTGGACGGCGGCGGCCAGCTGGCCGGTCCGCAGCTCCGTGATCCGTTCCTGCTGCGAGAAGCGCACGGGACGCCAGACCCGCGACCCCTCGCCCGTGCCCGGGGGACGTTCGACCGGGGGCGCGCCGACCGGGCGGGCCAGCCCGGCCGGGGCCTGCACCCGGACCTCCCCGGGCCACCACTGGGTCATCGACCGCACGGTGGTCCCGGCGCCCGGGACCGGTCCCGCGGCGCGCAGCCCGGCGTGCTGCGCCCCCACGACGGCGCCCTCCAGGTCCATCTGCGACCACGGGACCACCACGCCCTGCGGCGTGCGCTCCCCGAGCTCGGGAGCCCCGGCCCAGCCCGCCTGGGGGGCGTCGAGGTTCTTCACCGGACCCGTCTCCTGCAGGGCGGCCCGGTCGGCGCCGGCCGCCAGCTCGCCGCGGGCGGGGAACGGAGACACCGCGGTCGTCCCGGGATCGCTGACCCGGACGCTGACCTCGAGCACGTAGCGGACGGCCGCGGCGAAGGCGTCGGTGGGCCCTCCGTATCTCAGGTGCGTGTCCAGACCCACCCAGGGCCCGACCAGGTCCTTGGTGAGCCGGGAGTACCCGACGGTGCCGCCCGCGCCCAGGGACGGGGCCAGCCCGGACACGATGTTGCCGAGGCCGGTGACGTCGAAGGAACCCGCCACGCTCCCGTTGATCGAACGGCCGGCCTGCCGCTCGAGCATGTTCATCTGCCACTGCTCGTTGCCGCGTTCCAGGTCGGCCTCGACGTGGCCGCCGGCCACGTGCCGGGCGGTCTCCGGCACGACCACGGCCCTGACCCGCCCCTCGACCACGAGCTGCTGCGGCGCCCGGCCGAGGAACTGGGCGGCCGGGTCGATCGTCAGCGCCGTGGTCAGCGGTCCCAGGGGCATGCCCTGCTGCAGGAGGGACTCCTGGAACGAGCGCATCGCCCCCGGGGAGCCCTGGTACTCCAGGCCGAACCGCAGCTTCGCCCAGAACGCCTCCGGCACCGCCGCCAGGCTGGCCCCCTGGTCCCGCAGCGCCTGCGCGGCAAGGAGTCGCACGGTGGACTCGATCCGGTCGGTCACCTCGTTGGCCCCCATGAGGCCGTCGACGTGGGTGCCGCCCAGGCCGGTGCCCGCGAGCAGCGGCTCCGGCGCCTGCAGGGAGCCCACCGGGACCTGGTCCTCCCGGCGGCCGACCGGTTCCGGCGCCGGGAGGCCGAGCGACTCCGCCGCCTGCAGGTCCGCCGCCCGGACCCGCGGCAGCACGGTGCGCACCGGGACGCCCAACTGCTCCAGCAGCCGGGGGAGGTCGCTCTCCGGCACCCGCAGCACGATCTGGCCCTCGGCGCTGACGGTCCGGCCCCGGGGCGGCCGAGCCCCCGACTCCCGGTGGTCGGCGAACGTGGTGAGCTCGCTGTCCCAGCGGACCCGCAGCCGCACCCGGCGCCCGGGACCGTGCGGCATGATCTTGGACTTCTCATAGGTGACGAACCCGTTGACGGCCACCCCGGCCTGGCTGGCCGCCGCCGACGCCGAGATGTCGAGCCCGCCGGCCAGCACCACCACCGGCGCCCCGGCCGCGTCGCTCACCGTCCCGACATCCTTGCGACCCAGACCGCCGTGCACCCCGACCCCGGCGCTCGCCGACGACGACACCACGCGGATGTCGAGGGACCCGTGCTGGACCTTCTCGGTCATCTCCAGGTTGGAGTCGCCCGGCACCAGGTCCAGCACCTCGACGGCGATCGGGGTGGCCTTGACCCGCAGGTTCCCGGAGTCCACACCGCGCAGGACCATCCGGGAGGTCCCGGTGAGACCGCGATCCTTGGGCAGGTGCGGGGAGTCCCGCAGCGGTGTCAGCCCGCTCCAGCCGTCCTTCCCGTTCAGCACGAACCGGATGGAGCTCACCCCGGCCCCGGCGTTGCGCAGGAACCGGATGAAGTGCGCCTCGTGCAGCACGTTCTCCAGGCCCCAGCGGGCCGGGCTGTTGGGATCCAGGACCTGGTCGAGCCCGAACTCCGCCGCCATCGCGTGCAGCGTCTTCACGTAGAGGTCGCCCAGGCCGGCCGACTCGGCGACCATCTGCATGGACGAGAACACGTCCCGGGCGCGCTCCTCCTCGACGGTGACCGGTGCCGACACCGGGGCCACCGACATCCCGGCCGCCCGTGTCATCTCCACCGGCAGGCGGAAGGCGACCCGGACCGGCACGCTGGCGGCGGCCGACGCCATCGAGGCGCGCGGGTGGGCCCGCACCTGGTCCAGCGGCCGGACCGTCACCCGCAGCTCCGCCGGGGCGTCGAAGGCCGCCCAGCGCCCGCTCCCCCGGAAACCCGCGACATCGCTGCGGTTGAAGTAGGCCAGCGACGCCCGCGTCACGGCGACGGAGCCGCCCACGTTGCCCCGCCCGCTCACCCCGGCCGTGTAGTGGGTGGACTGCGGCAGCAGGCCGACGCCGACCGAGATGGTGGCGTTGGCCGACTGCGCGTTGGTCCAGCTCCGGTTGTTCTCGCTCTTCTGGTCGAAGTCGAACCAGAAGGCCTCGAACACCCCGGCATCGCGGTGGTCCGGCAGCTCCACCGCCGACTCGGCCACCGCCGACAGGGCGGCGCCGTCACGTGGCGCCAGGCGCAGGTTGATGACCTGCTTGCCGCGGGGCGTCTCGACCACGACGTCGTACCCCCGCCAGAGCCGGCGGGCGTCCATCGAGCTGGTCTGGTCCGCCAGGGACCACCGGCGATCCAGGTGCTCCAGGGCGGCGGACAGCGCCTCGGCGGTCACGCCGGTCTCCCCCGCTGCCTCCAGCGCCCCCGTCAACGCCCGGTGCAGGCCGAGCGGGTCCTTCAACGGGTGGACCGTCTGCCGGCCGGCGGCCACCACCGGGTCCGGCCCGTCGTTCGCGGGGACGATCTCCTGCCCGTCCGGCGCGGGCCCGCCCTGCTGCGGCGTGCCGGACGCCGGCTCCGTCCGCCCCTCCTGCTCCGTGCCGCCGGGTTCCGTCCCGTCGAGCCGGATCTCCATCAGGTCGGTGATGCCCCAGCCACCGGCGTCCAGGCCCTCCCGCACCGGGATCCGGCCGGTCGGCCCCGGGCGCAGGGCGCCGTCGCGCTGACCCATCCGGTCCGACCAGAACGTCTGTGCCTGCTCGGTGTCCAGCACCCCGGAGGTCGGGCCGGCCGGGCCGCTGGTGAGTTCCGTCCCGTGGCTGGCCATCAGCTCGGCGAGCCGGGCGTCGCTGCGCGACTTCCAGGTGAGGGCGTCGGGCGGCAGCAGTCCCGGGCGGTCGGTGGCCAGCTGCTGCATCGTCTCGGACGGCACCACGACCTGCAGTCCGTCGGGGACGGCGACCTCGCCGAGCCGGCCGTTGCGGCCCGCCATCCGGTAGATGACGTCGAGCGTGTAGTGCACCCGCCCCGAGTCCGCGAAGGCGAGCGGGCGGCCGCCGACGATCTCCAGGCCCACCTGGACGTCGCCGCGCCGCAACGGCAGCCGCAGCCGCTGTTCCAGGAGGGACTCCAGGTTGGCTGCCAGGTTCTTCCCGGTCAGCGCTTGGGCCAGCAACAGGCCGTCGGTGGAGGAGCGCCCGGCCGCCACGGGCAGGGCGCGGGTGGCCGAGCCCTGGCGGGTCAGGGAGCGCAGCGCGGGGGTGGGCGCCGAGCCGAGCAGGTTCGCCAGCGCGGCGGGACCCTCCAGCCCGGTCAGCCGCACCTGCTCCAGCTGCCCGCTCAGGCTGCGGCTCAGCTCACCGGGCTCCAGCACGGTGCCGGGTGCCGGCGGCGGCAGCAGCGTCACCTCCACCGGGGGCTGGGCGGCCGGGTCGGCCGGCGTGGCGGCGTCCGCTGCCGGACGGGTCGCCGTGGGGTCGGTCGCCGGGCTGGTCGTCGTCGTGTCGGTCGTGGCCGGGCTGGTCGTGGCCGGGCTGGTCGGCGTCGCGCCCGTCGTGACGGGGCCGTCGGCCTCGACCGGGGTGGTGATCGTGAGGTGCTGCGGCACCAGCAGCCGGGCCCGCGCGTCGACGGTGAAGTCGGCCACCGTCTGCGCGCTCCGCCGGAAGACCGCGTCCCACACGGCTCGACCGGGGCGCCCGGTCAGCCGGTTCACCGCCGAGGCAAGCCCCCTCGGCACCAGGGACGGGATCCGCACGCCGGTGGGAACCGGCCTGCGCAGCAGCTCCACCCGGAACTGCACGCCGTGCTCGAACTCCTGGGCTCCCTCGCTGACCAGGTCCGTGCGCGGGTCCGCGGCCGGGGACTGCCCGCGGCCGTTCGCCGCGGGGGTGTGCGCGATCCGCGGCCTGAGCCGCACCTCGGGCCGGGCCCGCAGATGCTCCCCCGGGGCGACCACGGCGGTCACCCGGACGCCGACGGGCTCCGTGGCCCCGTTGCGCCCCGGCCGGCCGATGAGCCTCCCGTCGAGCATCCGGACGATGGAGCCGCCACCGGCGAGCTGCGAGAAGTGCGTCCGCAGCGCCTCGGGACCGAACGCCATCCGCACCTCGTGCGACAGCAGCGAGGGCACCTCCCGCCGCCGCGCGGACAGCACCCCCTGTTCGACCAGGGCGTCCAGGATCCGGTCGGCCACCTCGCCGCCCTGCAGCCGCTCGGCGTAGCCGGTCTCGGTCGCCAGCCGCGGGTCGAGGTACTCCACCCGGGGCGCGTCAGCGGGCGTGGTGACCTGCTGCGGTGCCGCCACAGTGTCCGCCTCGGGCAGGCCGAGGTCCCGGGCACGCTGCCCGTCGACGGTCAGCTCGACCCCGCCGTGGATGGTCAGCGGCTCGGCCTGGATGGTCTGGCGCCCCTGCCCGCGGGCCCGCCAGGCCGTGATCTCGTAGCGGGCGTCGGCGCGGTAGCGCAGGGTCGGCCCCTGGTAGTGGGAGGTCCCGTCGCTGCCCCGCCCGAGGACACCGCCGCTGCCCTCCAGCCGGGGGTCGAGCACCTGCTGCCGGATCCGCACCACCTGGGACCAGGGGTCCTTCGGGCCCACCGGCAGGACGAGGCCGTCCGGGGAGGTCAGCTCCCCGTAGCGGTCCGTCAGGGACTGCGAGGTGACCCCCGCGCGGACGCCCGGGGGGAAGGCCGCATCGTCGGCCGCCGGGGCCCGTCCGTTGAGCCGGGCCAGCACCCGGTCGACCTCCGCGGCCAGCGTCCCGACCGACAGCAGGTCCGCCTG
>DASTGO010000447.1:0-6558 GCA_035719045.1 Kineosporiaceae bacterium
GGCTTCGCAACCGCGACCTCGGCCGCGTCCCACCGGCCGCAGCCGACGACCACTGAACCGAACCAAACCAGTCAGATCAACCAGGCAGGGGGTCAGTTTTCAACCGGCGATAGGGGGTCAAGTTTCGACCGGCGTTGACACTGGTGCCCGTGTTCGGCCTGGCGGGGGTCTATGCGTTGGTGATGGCCTTGCGTGGTGAGCCGTCCATGGCCCGCAGCCGCTGGGAGGGTGCCTTCAACCTGCTGTTCTTCCTGTTGATCGTCGCGTGGCCGGCCACGCACCCCGCACTGCCAACGATCGAGCGACTGTCGCGACTCAGCTTCGGTGGCGGGATGGCGTTCTGGGTGGCCGTTGACATGGTGCGCCGTTGGCGGCAACTGCCGCAGACCGTACAGAAGTCAGGCGGGGAGAAACCCGTGTCGGACGTCAACCGCAGCTAGTAGCCCAGCCGCACGCGCCGGGACCGGCGCCCCAGCGCCGCACGCCCGGCGCGCTGGCGGCCGCGCAGCGGCCGCCCTTGATTCAGTACAGCCAGATTCGGCAGGGCGTCGTCGGCACAGTCTGTCCTCCGTCGGGTGATGCGCGACAGCTCTCCGCCGGTTGATGCCCAGCGTCAAGGTGGCGCGAGAACGGAGATGACCGACCCAGCGGAGCCGGACGATACTCACGGGCATGGGCATCGACATCGAGGGGTTCATCGAGGTCCGTCCGTGGGTGTCCTGGCCAGACCTGCCCTCAGAGATCCCCTGGGAGGCCGCCGCACGCCTGGACTGCCTGAACACCACCCGCGACTACGACGCCTTCGGCTGCCTGTTCGGCGTGATGAACTACGCCGGGTTCAATCCCGTAGCCGCCGATCGTGGCCTTCCACAAGATGCCAGCGAATTGGTCTGCAAGGAGCACCAGGCGCTGTACCAGCCGGCGCAGTGGACAACATGGGTGAGCTGGCAGGAGATCCAGGCCATCGACTGGGACGAGCCCGCCGAGCACACCGACGCCCGGCTCCACGAGTATCACCGCGGCGCGGACGGTCAGTGGAGCCTCGCACGCAAGGCAGCCTGGTCACCGGCAGCGTTCGAAGCCCAAGGGCTGGACGTGCCATCTCCCGGGACACCACCACAGGTCTGGCCCGAGGGCTCCACATGGACCGCCGGACAGGTGCAGTACCGCGCCGAACGCCTCACCCGCCGCCAGGCCATCCCGCCGGGCGGCGCGTGGCAGCCGGTGTGGGACGTAATGGCCGTCCTGGCCCGCCTCCACGGTGAGGACAACTGCCGCCTGGTCGTCTGGTTCGAAGGCTGACCGACGCCCTTCAAGCGATCTACCCTGAGCCCGCCGGCCACGGACGGCACCTCGGTTTCCTGGGCACCTGTCGCACCACTACCGCCAGGGCACACTCCGCGCTCTGGGCTCCGCACGTCAGGAGTCGGGGGACGCTCCCCACTCCGGGCGGCATGTCCATGAAGCAGGCCTCAGGCGGTCCGTCTATGTAGATGCCGCCGGGACACCCGAACAAACCGTGCCCCAGTTGTGCCCCCGCAACTCCCGCCCCGCGAATACCCCGCGATCAACCGTGAACGGCCGGAGATCACTGAACATGGCTGGACAGGCAGCGAACTGTCCCTGACCGGCATCGCTGCTGGTCAGGGGCAGTTTCTGCTGCTGGCGGAGGGCAAGGGATTCGAACCCCTGAGGACGGGATGGGTACCGCCCTAGCGGTTTTCAAGACCGCCTCCATAGGCCACTCGGACAGCCCTCCATGGTGCGGCGCCCATTCTGCCGTGTCCGAGCCGCCGGGCGCACACCCTTCCTGGCCAGTAGCTTCGCGGCCTGAGCACCTACTCCCGTGGCAGGCAGCCGGCGCAGTCCTGCGAGCCCTTCCCTTCCCCGGGGAGCGGGTCCCCGTCGCCCCTCGTCCGCATCCGCACGCCCGACAAGGGGCACCGCTCCCAGGCTCGTGCTCGCCCTCCCCCGGCCAGACCCGACGACGCCCCCGCCGGGCGTGGGCAGAACTGGGGCGTCGAGAACGACAAGCTCACCGGCGCATGGCTCAGCCTCGCCATGCACCCGCGCGGGTGGACCGTCCAGCGGGTGGCACGCCCACCACCCCACCGCGCGGCCTGCTCCACGACTCCTGGCAGCACCGTGACGGTGCCCCAGGCGCCTCCCGGCCAGCGCGCCCGGCCAGCGCGAGCTCCGGGCCCGGTGCCGACGACGGGCGGCTACGGGGCGGTCACCGGAGGAGGGCCAACGCCAGGATGACGAGCGGGGCCAGCAGTCCGACCATCTGCCATCTCCTGGTCAGCGGCTGACCTGGGTCGGCGGGCGGACCGCTCACCGGGACGGGTTCCGGGAGGGCTGAAAGCCGCCTCAGCAGAACGGCATTCAGGACGAGGATCACGGGCGTGATGAAGAACGACGCAACGCCCCACCACCCCTGAATGAGGGTCTCGGCGCTGAGCCTTCTCGTGGCCGCCAACCCGCACGAGCGGCAGAACGGGCCCTCGAGATGCCTGAACTGCATGAGCACGACCATTCCCCGGTGCGCCCGGGGTTTCGCCTGGAGCACGGGGCCCGCTCCGCAGCACCGACAGGTCATGCCGACCGCAGGCATCGGCGGGTAGGCCATTGCCGTGCTCGGTCCGTAGGCCGGAGCCGCCTGCGGTGCCGTAGCTGATGCCGTGGCCGGCGCGATAACCGGAACGCCTTCAGCGCTGGGCGCGTGTGGTTCCCCATCGACCCAGAAGGGCCATCCGGGTGGTGCCGGCGGCCACGACGGGTCCGGCCTCCAGCCGGGCGGCGGGACGAAACCGACAGGAGGCTGGGGCCAGCCCGGCGGAGGGTTGAAACGCATAGAAGCTCACTCCCCGTCAGCGATGCGAATGCCCGCGCAGCGTAGCCAACAGCGCGCCATCACGTGACCGGATGCCGCCGTGCAGATTCCGCATTCCCCGCAGCACAGTGACTCGCTCATCCGGACACAACAAGCTATTTCGCGCAACGGCACCGTGACACTTTGCAATAGTTCGGGCTAGGGCGACCCGCCTGTCCGGATTCCCTAGGCAGCGGGAATTCCGCAGGAGAAGGAGATCTCTTTCACAGGGGCGCCGACAACCACGACGATCCGGCACTCCGGCATGGACTCTGCGGAAGGCGGGCTTGTTCACGCAGGAGCGTGTCCGGACCGCCCCCGAACGCCTGGGTGATCGGCGATTCCTCCCCCGACGCCTGCACTACATCCCGTCGGATCGCCACGCTCCGACCTGCCGGAGATCGTCCAGGTCCGGATCGCGCCGGCCGCCGACCGACCGGCGGCTCAGTCCCGTTCCCGCCCGCGAAAGCGTTCCCGCAGAGCGTCCCGGGTGATCCCGGTGATCCGGGCGGTCCGGGTGCGTTCTTCACCGGAGTGGATCTCCAGGGGGTGGCGGTCGGCCAGCGCGTGCAGCCAGTCGGCGTCCACGGGACCGCGGACGACAAGGGCGTCGGGGGTGGTGCGGCTGACGAGGAGTTCGGCGGCCAGGTAGCCGGTGCCGTGAGTGTCGATCTCGATGGTGTCGATGAGGAAGTAGCCGAGCTTGTAGGTGTCCAGGGCCAGGTCGAGTCGGGCGGCGCTGCGGTCCGGGTGACTCAGGCCCGCGCCCACGGCGAGGACGCCGACGGCGAAGGGGCGGGGCCATCCTTCGGTTGCGTTGCGCATCAAGGGTTTTCTCCTGTCGACGACGTCGCGGGCGGGAGCCGCCCTGCAGTCTGGGAAGGTCTGCAGTCTGGGAAGGTCTGCGCGCCAACGGAAGGCCGCTCCCGGCGTTGCCAGCGGGCACGCTCGTCACGGGATTGCCTGGGCGGACTGCTCGGCGAGGCAGTGCGCAGACTGTGCACGCTGCTGTCGCACCCCGATGTCGCACCACGGCGTCGCCAGGTGCGACATCGCCCGCATCGCCTGACTCGAGTGGATCATCCCGATAACATCCGGAGCATTCCGATCTGTGCCAGGGAGTGGGTGCCGGGATGGGGCTGGTCGAGCAGGCCGACGAACCGGCACTCGTGCGTCGCCAGCTGGGGCGTCACCTGCGCCGGTTGCGGCTTGCCGCAGGCAAGACCCATGCGGATGCCGAGACCGCCGGGATGGGGCATCGCAGCACGCTGTGGAGGATCGAGGCGGGCCGGGGCAAGGTGCGCCCGTCCACCGTCCGGGCACTGTGCTGGCTCTACGACGCCGATGCCGCCACCAGCGACGCCCTCTACGCGATGGCCTGCCGCGCCGAGCAACCGGGCTGGTGGGAGGAGTACCGCGGCGACCTGCCGGACTGGTTCGCCCTCTACATCGAGCTGGAGGCAGCCGCCCGGCGGATCAGTGCCTACCAGCCCCACGTCGTCGATGGCTTGCTGCAGACCCCCGACTACGCACGCGCCCTGTTCACCGCCGGCCACCCCCGACGTTCGAGGGCGGAGGTCGAGCGCCAGGTGCAGATCCGGCTGGGGCGCCAACAGCAACTGCTCGCCCGGGCTGACGCCGTGCAACTCAACGTGATGCTGTGCGAGGCGGCGCTGATGCGGGCGATCGGCGGGCCGGACGTTCTCGCCGCCCAACGGGAACATCTGCGGCAGTTGAACCGGCGGGACACCATCGACGTCCGGGTCGTCAGCTTCGCGGCCGGTGCCCACCCTGCTGTCGACGGGCACTTCACGGTGCTCGACCTGGACAGCGAGGCCGACCCCGACGTCGTCTACCTTGAGAGCTTCCAGGGATCGAGATACCTTGAGACGTCGTCCGAATTGGCGCTGTACCGGGGCATTTTCGCCGAGGTCTGGGAGGGCGCCACTCCGCTGGAGGAGCACCTGTGAGCACCCGACCGAGCGACACCCCGTGGATCAAGGCGACCCGCTCCGCAACCTCGGGGAACTGCGTGGAGCTGCGTCGCCGCGCCGGGGCGGTCGAGGTGCGTGACAGCAAGGACCCGGACGGCCCCGTGCTGCGGTTCACCCCGGCGGAGTTCGCCGCCTTCCTCGACGGCGCCCGCAAGGCCGAGTTCGACCACCTCGCCCAGCCCTGAAGGGGCTCCTGATCGCCGGAGTGGCACGCTTGCGGGACGGCTCGGGCTCAGAGTAGGTGCTCCCTGAACCGCACTCACCGGCTTCGTGAAGTTCCTGAACCCGAGAGGCTCCCGAACCGCCCTGATTCGTGAGGTTCCGGCCTCGACTATTCGGCCACCGTGACGTCAGGCAACGAAGCTCCGGAGTTCAAGGGTCCGTGACAGGACTCCTGGAACTGCCGGAGCTTCGTTGCCTCACCCCATGGCCACTCGGCGGGCCAAGCCCAAGTCCCTACCGGACTCTTGTTCCGCCGAAGCGACCGCGCCTGGCGGCCACACAGCTCAGCATCTACTCGGCCTCAAGCGGCTGCAGAGTCATGCGCATGCCTCAGAAGACGTCGTAGATGGGCGCTGTTCCCTTCTGAAGATGCTGATCACTGCCCGTGTAGGAGACCTCGAGGAGACCCCAACCGGCGGTCACACTGAAGAGTCCGCCTCCCTGGTTGAACTCGTATGCGAAATCCGCTCCGACTTGGGTCGATTCAGTGCAGTACTTCTGGACTGTTACGCCAGCTGATCCCCGATCGGCGAGGTTCTGAAATCCGCTGGTGCGGTCGGCGATATTCCAGATCGGCGCCTTTGCTGCAACATTGGCGGAGCGCAAGGAACCGAGGTATGTGTTGGTTCCAGTCACAGAGAAGGTAGAGATGCTGTGGCCCACCATGCGCATGCAACTCGGCATATCGAAACTGAGGGAGGCCACATCCACAGGAGACGACTGACCAGCGAAAGTGTCCTTGAAGTCCCATCGCCCGTTGTAGCGCCACTGAGCCGGCGGCCCCATGAGAGGCGTTTGGACGATCCATACAGCAAACGTGTCGTTCGGGAGAGCCATGGGCTTGACCATCCCCACCGGGGTTGCAGCCGCCTTCACCTGGGGAGAACTTGTCTTGGATGCCTGCCAAGCCTTCAGGTGCGCCTGTGCCTGCGAGGCATTCAACGTTCCATTCGTCCCCGAGAAGGCGACTTTAACCCCCCTTCCGGTGTACTTGCGAGCGAGCGCGTCCAAGCCCACCAGGTCATCGGGATGCGCATCTTGATAAGCGATAATCTCCGCGTTCCGAGCATCCCGCAACGCATTTTCATTGGCCTGCGATTGTGCATTTCCCTTGGCCTGAGAGGGACTCCCCGTAGCCATTGATGCGCCCACCAGTACGACTGCAGTCGCAAGTGTGATCGCCGCACGTTTAAGGAGCATGTGCTTCCTCATTCCCACCGTCCCCCGATTCCTCGCACAATGGCGAGTCCTTGCCTCCCCATAAGCAAGGGCACTTAACGTAGCATGAGACGATCTTGCTACATCGTGATCCTAGCCACACAAAGTCCGCCCCCTGTACTACAGCTGCGGATCATGACTGATCTTGTTGTCTTGCCCATGCGTGTAGGTGGGCGGGTGGTCGTTGGCCTCGGCGGCCGTAGTGGCTGATCTGGGCGCGGGCGCGGTGGGCTTGTCGCCACAGGGTCCAGC
>DASTGO010000448.1:0-5333 GCA_035719045.1 Kineosporiaceae bacterium
CGGGGTATCCCGGCGCAGGCGTCGTTGTTGCCGGTGCAGGAGTGGTCGGGGGGTGGGCGGCGGCTGGGGGATCTGGAGAGTGTGTGGGGGCGGGCGTTCGTTGATGCGGGGGGTGGGCGGGGGCAGGTCGAGCGGGTCTTCGCCGAGGCCGGGCCGGGGGCGCGTGGTGTGGTCGCGGTGTTCTGGCCGGTCGGTGGCGGGCACGTGTTCTCGGTGGAGAACGTGGCCGGGCGGGTCCTGTTCGTCGATGCCCAGAACAACAGCATGGACGCGGGCGGCTACCTGGACACGGCCGCTGACGTGCAGTACCTGCGGTTGGACGACCTGGCGATGCCACGGGAGGTGGCCGACTTCGTCGAAGTCCCCAGCGAATACGCCGAACTGATCGAAGCCGTCCCTTCCCGCACCAGCCCGGCAGGCACCAGCTCCGCCCCCGGCCAGCCTGCGCCCGACCGGTCCGCCCCCGACCACACCGCGCCCGAGCAGGTGGTGCCCGGTCGCGTGGGTGTGAGGCGGGCCGAGGTCATGGTGGGTGGGCTACCGTCGCCACCCCACACGCGCGCCGCCGTCCCCGAGTCCCTGGACGTGCCGGCAACGTCAGGGAACCTCCATCGGGCGCAGGAACAGCGCGGGGTTTCACACGACCACGGCGTCCAGCATGGGGGTGCTGTCGGCGAGCAGCATGGGGGTGCTGTCGGCGAGGACGAGGACTCCGGGCGGCCGAGTTCCGGCTGGTACTCGACCGCGAGCGACGAGTCCGTGCCCGGGAGCGAGCGCCCGCCCCTGCGCCCACCGGGGCCTACCGGGCCGCAGCGGTTGGCGCCACGACGTTTCCGACGGCTGTCCGAGTTGGGCGCCGTCGGGGCTCGGGATCCCGGCCGTGCCGCCGATCTGCCGGATCAGGCCGGGACCGCCGTTGCGGGGGTGACTGTCCCGGCCGGCAGGGCGCGGGCGTCGGCGGAGTTCGCCGGGATGATGCACTCCGGTGATCCTGACCGGGCAGGGATTTCGGCGGGTACGGCCGCGGGCGACACCGTCCGGAACCGGGGCATCATCGGTGACGACGACAGTGACGGGGCCTCCTCCGCCACTGGCCAGCCCCCCACCCGGCGCCGGCGAATCCGACCCCCCACGACCTACGGCACCGTCCCCGCCGAGACCACCTCGCACGCGACCGGCGGCAAGGACGCGCAGCACATCGTGCCCGCCGCGGCGCCCGGAAGGTGGTCCTCGGGTGCGGGGGCGCAGTACGCGAGGCGCGCTGAGGCGACCGGTGGTGCGGGGTTGCGTGGCCGGGCGGGGCCAGATCACCGGTCGACCCGAGCCCGCCGTGTGAGGATCTGGGACGAGGTTCCGTCGGTCCCCGCTGAGGTGACGGCTGCCACCTTGGCCCAGAGCCTGTACGAGGAGGGCATGAACGGACCTCAGGTGGATCCGGTCTGGGGGCCGGTGTCGCCGGGTGGCTGGTCTGATCGTGACGTGACACCTGGCAGCGGGAATGCCGTTGCTGACGGTGGGGTGGATTCGACGGCGGAGGGCTCGGCCACGGTCGGTCGGCGTGCGGGCAAGGCGCCGATGACCTCGGACCGCGACTCCCCTCAGGGCTATCTCTCCCAGGACCCGGCGTCGTCGGATTCGCCCTCGCCCGTCCGCCGGTTCCCGGGCACCGGCACGTGGGTCGGGCGCCTTCAGGCGACGGCGGGTGCGTCAACCTCGACCGGCCGCCGGGCGACCGGGCCTCAGCCGGCAACTCGTACCGCATCAGCGCGTCGGCGGTCCACGGCGGCCCGGGTCCCGGGAGCCGTGCCGGCGGCGGTGGTGCCGCAGCCGCAGCCGCAGCCGGGCAACGCCGCGGTGCCGGCGACGCGAACCTGGTGGGCTCCGGGGGCGATGCCGCTGTACCTGACCGACCCGGGACAGATGCGCACCTTGATGAGGGAGCAGAACCTGACCCACGCGCGCCTGGCGCGGGCCGTCGGCACTCACCCCCCCACCATCACCCAACTCCTGTCCGGAGCGAAGCCCCATGTCAGCAAGCAGAACGCGCGAAGGATCTCTCGGACGCTGGGTGTCCCACTGGAGACGCTCTTCTCCCATCAGGCTCCGCCGGGTGTCGCCGCGCAGGATCGGAGAACAACCAGGACCGGGATCGGTGCGAAGACCGCCGTTCTGAAGGACCGTCACCTCCTCCGCGCCCTGATCGAAGCGTCCCCGCTGAACCGACTGCAGTTGGCGCAGAGGGCGGGCCTGCGCAGCAGGGGGATGCTGCACCACCTCCTGACCGGCACGAGGACATCTGTGCGGCGCCGGACAGCCGTTGGCCTGGCGGAGGCGCTGGGCACGCACGTGTCGAACCTCTTCACCGCGGCCGAACCGTGGGTGGACCGCCCGGAGGGGCTGCGTCGCGCCCCGTCGTCGGACGAAGGCCCGACGTTCGAGCCGAACACGGACGTCAGGCTGATCGACCGGGATCTTCTCCGCACCCTGATGCAGGACCGGGTGAGCACCATCGAGCTCGGTGCGGCCATCGGGATCAGCAGCACCAGGATCGACAGGCTTCGAACCGGAGTCCTGTCCAGGCTCCCCAGCGCGGTCGGAGAGGCCCTCGCTCACTACCTGGACGTCCATCCCGAGGTGTTGTTCCGGGGGACTCGTGCGAGTGCCGCCGCACGGCAGGCGGCCGTCGCGCGACGGACGGCCAGCAGGCCGCAGCCGGTCAGCAGGCCGCAGGTGACGGTGATCAGCCGCGACTTCCTGAACGACGTGAGGAGGGCTGCGAGGGTGTCCCGCGCGGACCTGGCGCGGTCGACCGGCTGGGAACATGCGGGGGCGGTTTCGCAGCTTCTGGACGGACACCGAACAACCCTGGATGCCGTTGCGGCCGAACGCATTTCCCAGCACCTGGGAACCCCCGTGGGCACCTTCTTCACGATCCCCGGCTCGTCCTCGGCCGCACCCCGGTCCGGACCGGGTGGGCGTACGAACGCGGGTGCGACAGGGGCTCCTGGCGCGACGGTTTCCGCAGTTGGTGTTCGGCGGCCCACGTGGTGGTCGCCGCCGTCGGGCACCCCGGTTGTCGTGGTTCCTCTTTCCGCCGCGGACCACCCCAGTGTCGTTCAACACGTCAGAGACGCGATTGGCGCGGGCCATCCGGCCGTACTGACCCTGGATCGGGATGAGACCAGGCGAAGGAGGCGGCGGCGCCATGCAAGGGCGCGTATAGCCGCCCGTGACGGCTACGACCGTGACGAGTACCCGCCGGCATCGACGTGGGAGGGCGGCGCGGGAGCCTCCGTGCGCCATGTTCCCCTTCGGGAGAACCGGGGAGCCGGATCGGTGATGCGGATCTATCTGCGCCCCTACCCCGACGGGACGAGGTTCAGGATGGACACCGGAGACGACGCATAGCCCTTCCGGTCATCCTGCCCACACTCTCCGACCTGTGAAGGCGCCGGTGGGACGAGGTCAGTGCGAGCCGTGCCGGCCGCCGGGGCCGGGGCCGGGGTCGGCGGAACCGCTCTCGCCGTAGACGATCCGGCCGTCGTCGAGGACGTCCTTGGCCAGCCGGCGGGTCAGGTGCAGCCCTTCGAGGACGAACTCGACCGCGCCGGCGGCCTGGGCGGGGCTGGGGGCGTCGTCGATGCCGAGCCGGCGCAGCACCTGGCCCAGCCCCGCGATGCTGCCGACCTGGCGCAGCAGGTGCTGCGACGTGACGGCGTCACCCGTGGTCACCCCGTGCCCGGACTCGACCAGCCGGAGGAACCCGGACAGGTCCAGGCCGCCCATCCGGGACCGCCAGGTCTCGGCGACGCTGCGGCGCAGCAGGTGGTCGAGGATCTCGATCTCGCGGCCCTCGCCGTCGGCCTCGAACTCGACCTTGCCGCGCAGGGTTGCGGTGACGGTCTCGGCATCGCCGACCCGGGCCACCACGACGTCCTCCCCGAGCAGGGCGGCCCGGCGCAGGGCGGCGGCGGCGACGGTCTCCGCGGCGGCGATCGCGAACCGGGCGGACACCCCGGACCGGGAGTCCACGGCCGGGGACTCCCGGACCGCGCGGGTGAACCGGGCGAGCACCTCCAGCAGATGCTCCGGGACCGGTGCCACCAGCCGGGCCTCCTGGCGCATGAGCGTGATCTCGAGGTCCACGTCGAGGGGGTAGTGGGTGCGGATCTCCGCGCCGAACCTGTCCTTCAGCGGGGTGATGATCCGGCCCCGGTTGGTGTAGTCCTCGGGGTTGGCGCTGGCCACCAGCAGCACGTCCAGCGGCAGCCGCAGCATGTAGCCGCGGACCTGCACGTCCCGCTCCTCCAGCACGTTGAGCAGCGAGACCTGGATCCGCTCGGCCAGGTCCGGGAGCTCGTTGACGGCGAAGATACCCCGGTGGGTGCGCGGCACCAGCCCGAAGTGGATTGTCTCCGGATCGCCCAGGGTCCGGCCCTCGGCCACCTTGATCGGGTCCACGTCGCCGATCAGGTCGCCGACCGAGGTGTCCGGGGTGGCCAGTTTCTCGGCGTACCGCTGGCTGCGGTGCACCCAGGTCACCGGCAGCGCATCGCCCAGTTCGGCGGCCCGGCGGCGGGAGGCCGGGGTGATCGGGGCGTACGGGTGCTCGTTCAGCTCCGCCCCGGCGATCACCGGCGTCCACTCGTCGAGCAGGCCGATGATGGTGCGGATCAGCCGGGTCTTGCCCTGGCCGCGCTCGCCGAGCAGCACCACGTCGTGCCCGGCCAGCAGGGCGCGTTCCAGGTCCGGCAGCACCGTCTCGTCGAACCCGACCACCCCGGGGAACCTCGGCCGGCCCGACCGCATCCGCGCCAGCAGGTTGCGGCGCAGTTCCTCCTTGACCGCGAGCAGTTCGTGGCCGCTCGCCCGCAGCTCGCCCAGGGTGGCGGGCAGTCCGGCGGGCGGGTCGGGCAGGCTGACGGCAGCGGGTTCACTCACCGCCCGACCGTACGTCGGGCCCGCACCGGCGCGCACCCCGGAACCGGGACGGCGGATCAGTGGCCGGCCGGGACCGGGTCGTCGCAGCGCCAGGCGAAAGCCGGCTCGGGGTCCGTGCCGCAGGAGGCCGGGCGGTCCGGTAGCGGCTCCCGGCGCACGTCCACCCGCCACGCCCGCCCGGCCGCCTCCCACCAGGTGCGGACCGGGCCGGTGGCGGGACGGTCCGCGGCGTCGGCCGGGGCGGCGCGGACCTCGATCCGGCGGACCTCGTCCAGGGCGGTCAGGTGCAGCACGGTGCGCAGGGCGATGTCCGCGGCCTGCTCGGGTTCGCTCAGGTGCACCTGGCCGCGCAGCAGGTCCGGGACCAGGTGGCCGCGGCGGCGGGCGTCGAT
>DASTGO010000449.1:0-21615 GCA_035719045.1 Kineosporiaceae bacterium
CGGATGGTCCGCGACTGCGCCTGGATTCGAGAATCGTTGCAGCGCAGACGGAACACGTCTGTGACACAGGCCGACAACGGGAGTGGTCATGGGCCGTCGGTACGCACCAGCGGGACGCGCTGCGTCCCTGGAGGAGCCGGATCCGGGTGACGGAGCCGCCGGGCGGGAGGAACTGGTCGCCTTCCTGAAGTCCGCGCCGCCCGCCCTGCAGGACTGGGCCGAGTCCGAGCTCGCCGCCATCGACGGTGCCGACGGGCAACCGGCCCGGACGATCGACCTGCGGGGCAGCGACCGCGCCGAGGAGGTCGTCGATCTCGACGCGGCGGCCGGCGGGTCCGGTGCAGAGGCCGACGAGTCCGACGAGCGCGATGACGCTGACGCAGCCTTCGACGACGAACTGGACGAGGATGAGGACAGCGGCGCCGTGCCGCGGACCAGCACGCCGAGGCGCAACGGCGGCCTGGGCCGGTTGGCCGGGAGGTGGCTGCGGTCCCGGACGGTGGTGACCATCGCCGGCCTGGCGGTGGTCGGTGCCGTGGTCGTCGGCGTGTACCAGGCGGGCAGGAGCAGCGCGGTGCCGGGCATCGCGGGCAAGGCCGACACCTCCTCGGTGAGCGCCTCGGCCCCTGCGCTGGACCAGGCGAAGGTCGCGGCGCTGATGACCAAGATCCAGGCGGACCCGAAGGACACGGCCTCGCTGGCGGCACTGGGCGACCTGTACTTCCAGTCCGGGGACTACAAGACGGCGGCCGGGTGGGAGCAGAAGGTGCTCGCGCTCGACCCGAAGAACGCCAAGGCGCTGGTGGCGCTGGGGGCCTGCGAGTTCAACCAGGGCAACAACGACAACGCCGAGAAGGACTGGCTGCAGGCCGTCGCCGTGGACCCCAAGCAGGCCGAGGCCCACTACGGCCTCGGTTTCGTGTACCTGAGCAAGAACCCGCCGGACAAGGCGAAGGCGAACGCGGAGTGGCAGAAGGTCATCGACATCGACCCGACCTCGGCGATGGCCAAGACCGTCTCGACCCACATGCAGCAGGCGGCGCCCTCGGCGGCCCCGAGCGTCTCGCCCAGCGGCTCCGTCTCACCGAGCGGCTCCGCCTCGCCCGGTGGACCGGCGTCCCCCAGCGCCTCCGCGAGCACCGGGAAGTGACGACATGGGCGGGATCGGGATCCTCGTGGCGCTGGCCGCCGGTGTGGTCTCCTTCGCCTCGCCGTGCTGCCTGCCCATGGTTCCCGTCTACGTGAGCTACCTGCTCGGCACGACGGGGGAGGGGGCGGTCCCGGTCGACGGGACGGCCCCGGCCGCAGGCGGGACGGCCACCGAGCTCGCGACCCGCCGGGCGGCGCGCGCGGTGGCCCTGCGGCATGCGCTGGTCTTCGTCGCCGGGTTCACCACGGTGTTCGTCGCACTGTGGGCCTCGGTGGGAGCGATCGGTTACGTGCTGCGGGACTACGTCGGCGCGCTGCGGGTGACCGGCGGGATCGTCCTCATCCTGTTCGGCCTGCACACGGCCGGGCTGGTGGAGATCTCGGCGCTGTACCGGCAGGTCCAGCTCCCGGTCCGGCGGCTGATGGGCGGCACTCCCGCCCAGATCGCCACCGACCGGCCGAGGTACGGCCGCAGCCTGCTGCTCGGGGTGGTCTTCGCGGCGGGCTGGACCCCCTGCGTCGGCCCGATCCTCGGCGGGATCATCGGTCTCGCCTCGGTGAGCAGCAGCGTCGCCGCCGGGACGGTCCTGCTGATCTGCTACGCGATCGGTCTCGGCATCCCGTTCGTGCTCGTCGCCCTCGGCGTCAACGAGGTGAGCCGGCGGCTGCGCTGGCTGACCCGCCACCACGTCGGCGTCGGGCTGGTCACCGGTGCGGCCCTGATGATCACCGGGTTCCTCATGATCACCAATCTGTTCGCCAAGCTGTCCGGCGCCCTGCCGGCCGTCGGCCTCTAGGGAGGCCCGCCATGAGCCAGACCGTCCGCCCCTCCCCGGCATCCCGCAAGCCTGCCGGGGGCAAGGGGACCACCTCAGCCGGCCGCGGTAACCCCTCCGCTCGCGATGGGCGCACCCCGACCCCGAAGAAGCCCGCGTCCCGGCCCGAACCCGCCGCCGAGGAGGCGCCGGTCGGGTTCGGTGACGCCCTGGACTGGCTGTGGAAGTTCTTCATCTCCCGCCGGACCGGGCTGGTCCTCATCCTCGTGCTCGGCCTGATGTCGCTGGCCGGAACCCTGCTGGAACAGGCACCCGGCGAGTTGCGCAATGATCCGCAGGCCTACGCCGGCTGGCTGGACTCGGTGAAGCCGAAGTACGGCGGCTGGACCTGGCTGCTGGACAAGGCAGGCCTGTTCGGCACCTTCTCGTCGTGGTGGTTCAAGGGAACCCTGGTGCTGCTGACCACCAGCATCGTGGCCTGCTCCCTGCACCGGATCCCGCAGATCATGCGTCGGACCGGCCACCCGAAGGCGCAGCCGCCGGACGCGTTCTTCGACCGGTCCGGTCTGCGCGCGGTGATCCCGGTGGGTCCGGACCCCGAGGAGGCGCTTGCTCTCGCGGCGAAGACGTTGCGCGGCAAGCACTTCCGGGCCGTGGTCCACGAGGGCGGCGCTGCGGGCCGGGTGAGCGGGACGGCCCTGTACGCCGACCGGTTCCGCTGGGCCCCGTACGGGTCGATCGCCGCGCACCTCGGCTTCGTCGTCGTCCTGCTCGGTGCATTCCTCAGCGCCAGCACGGGTTTCAAGGACACCCAGTTCGTCGCACCGGTCGGCTACAAGGTCGAGGTGGGGCACGGCACCGGGCTGCAGCTGCAGGCACTGGCCTTCAACGACGCCTACTACGACAACGGAGCCCCGAAGGACTACGCCAGCGACCTGGTGCTGTACGACCACGGAAAGCAGGTCGCCCGGCAGACGGTGCGGGTCAACCAGCCGCTCAGCTACGGCGGGGTCAGCTTCTACCAGTCCTTCTTCGGCACTGCCGCGGGGATCAAGGTGACCGACGCGCAGCAGAACGTCGTCTCCGACACGGCGGTACCGCTGCAGTGGCAGTCCGACGACGGCAAGCACAGCATCGGGCAGCTCGTGATGGCCGCCCAGAAGACCCAGGTGTACGTGGTCCTGCCGGCCTCCGGCCAGGTGGACCCGAACATCCAGGCGGGACAGGTGCAGCTGGAGGTCTACGCCAACGGGTCCAGCACCCCGACCGCCACCCAGGTCATCTCGCAGGGCAAGCCCACCACGATCGCGGGCCTGACCTACACCTTCCAGCGGGAACGCCAGTTCACCGGGTTGATCGTGGCCCGCGACCCCGGGGTGTGGCTGGTGTGGGCGGGCTCGGCCTTCCTGGTGACCGGGATCTTCCTGGTCTTCTTCTTCCCCTACCGGCGGCTCTGGGTGCTCGCCCGGCGCGGACCGGAGGGTGAGACCACCCTGCACCTGGCCGCGCAACTGAAGCGGGACACCGCGTTCGAGCCGCAGTTCCGCGAGCTGGTGGCCGACCTCGAACGGGCGGCCGCCACCTCCACCGACACCGCCCCGACGTCCCCGAGGAAGTAGGGCCGAACCATGCTCAACTGGTCGCAGTACTGCGTCGAGGCCGCCACCATCCTGCTGGCCCTCGCCCTGATGAGTTCCATCTTCGTCCTGGCGGTGAACCGGGGCGCGACCCGCACCCCGGAGCTGGTGGCTGCGGGCGGGGGAGGCGGCAGCGTCGCCCTCGCCGAACGGCCCCAGGAGGTGGCTCCGGCCCGCGGCGGTCTCGCCGTCTACGGCAGTTGGCTGACCCGGCTCGCCCTGGCCTTCCTGACCACCGCCCTGGTGCTGCGGGGGATCGTGACCGGGCACGGCCCGTTCGCCAACCAGTACGAGTTCGCGGTCGCCTTCGGCTGGGGCATCGTGGCCGCGTTCGCCTTCTTCGAGTACCGGTACCGGGTGCGTGCCCTCGGCCTGCTGGTGCTGCCGGTCGCGGGGGGCCTGCTGCTCTACGCGATGACGGTGGGCGCGAAGGCCGATCCGCTGGTCCCCGCCCTGCAGAACAACCTGCTGCTGACGGTCCACGTGGCGCTGGCGATCATCGCCTACGGTGCCTTCTCCGTCGCCTGCGCCGCAGGCGCGCTGTACCTGATCTCCCCGCCCGAGGGCCGCCGCTGGCTGCCGAAGCCGGAGAAGCTGGACGAGATCGCCTACCGGGCGGTCGTGATCGCGTTCCCGTTGATGACGCTGGTGATCATCCTCGGGGCGGTGTGGGCGCAGATCGCCTGGGGCACCTACTGGAGCTGGGACCCCAAGGAGACCGCGTCGCTGTTCACCTGGCTGATCTACGGTGCCTACCTGCATGCACGGGTGGTCCGGGGCTGGCGCGGGCGGCGGGCGAACTGGCTCCTCATGCTCGGCTTCGCGGCGGTGCTGTTCACCTTCTTCGGCAACCTCTTCTTCGGCGGCCTGCACAGCTACTCCGGGGTCGCGAAGTGATCGGCGGGGCCCGGCCACACCCTGGCGGCCGGGCCCCGCACCCCAGCAGTGACCAGATCCGGGGCGGCATCACCGGTGGCGCGGCGGCACCGGCCGGTACGTGAGGGACCGCACGGCGCGAGAGGTGCGGGGCGAGGAGTGGGTGAGAGCGAGATGGCACAGGTGACAGCGGATCCGGTCCTGGCGCGCTGGCTGCGACGGACCCGGGAGAGCCGGTTGGGGACCGTCGTCGTGCTCGTCGTCACCGGCCTGGTGGTGCTGGCCGGTTCCTATGCGCTGAACAGGCCGGCCGCGGGCGCAGGCTCCGGCTCGGCGAACGGGGTCACCGCGGTCACCCTGACCGGGGCGGCCGCCGCGGATCCGGTGATCGGCAAGCCGGCCCCGGACTTCAAGGCGACCACCACCGACGGCACGCCGATCTCGCTGGAGTCGCTGCGCGGCCGCCCGGTGTGGCTGACCTTCGGGGCCAGTTGGTGCGCGGCCTGCCGTGCCGAGGCTCCGGACATCGAGGGGGCCTATGAGCGGGCCAAGGCGTCCGGTGCCGTGGTGGTCGAGGTGTTCCTCAACGAGGACGCCGCCGGTGTCCGCGACTACGGCAACCGGATCGGGTTGACCTACCCGAAGATCCCCGACCCCGACACCGCGATCGCCTCGGAGTACCGGGTCCTGGGCATCCCCGCGCACTTCTTCATCGACTCCACGGGGGTGCTGCGGTCGGCGAAGGCCGGCAGTCTCACTCCCGACGCCATGGATGCCGCGCTGGCAAAGGTCTCGCGATGAACCTGCCCATCGATCCTGCCGAACCCGCCGCGGTCCCCGCGGAGGGCGGCGCTCCCGACCCCATCGCGGAACCAGTTGCTGCGCAACCGGTTCCGGGTGGCGAACCCGGTGAGGGGGCGGCGTCGGACACTCCCGCCGGTGCCGCCCCCGACCCGGCCGGCTCCGCAGACCCGGTGGAGGAGGCGGCGGTCGGGACAGCCGATCCGGGTGACGCAGCGGAAACGACTGCCGCGGAAACGGCTACGGCGGAAGCGGCTGCCGCGGAAGCGGCTACGGCGGCAACGATCGTCGCGAAGCCGGCGCCGGCCCGGCGTCGTGGTCCGGTCCACCGGGCCCTGCACGGGGTGTTCGGAGTGCTGCGCCGGATACCGCATCCGCCACTGCGTAGCCGGCGTGGACTGATCCTGCTGTTCTTCCTCATCGCCGGCTTCGGTTCGGCGGCGACGCTCGGTGGCGTCATGATGATCCACTACACCGAGACCTCGAGCTTCTGCGGCCGTTGCCACACGATGGGCCCGGAACTGAAGGCCTACCAGATGTCCGCGCACCGCGACGTCGCCTGCGCCGAGTGCCATGTGGCCCCCGGTGTGAGCGGTTTCGTGCAGGCGAAGATCAACGGCACCAAGCAGTTGTTCCAGGTGGCCACGGGCACGTATCCGGAGCCGATCCCGCCGCCGGACCACTCCTCGCTGCCTCCGGTCTCGCAGACCTGCCTGCGCTGCCACTCCCTGGACCGGATCAGCGCCAACGGCGGGCCGATCAAGCTCGTGCTGCGGCCGACGTACCAGTCCGACGAGAAGAACACCCGGGAACTGGTCGCGGTGGTGCTGCGGCCGACGGGCCTGGGCGGCAGCACCGGGACCACCACCGGGGTGCACTGGCACGTCCAGGAGAAGGTCACCTACGCCACCGCCCATCCAGAGGGTGCGCAGAAGATCGACCTCGTCGAGGTGACCCGGCCCGATGGCAAGGTGGAGCAGTACGTCTCCGCGGCCAAGATCAACGGTTCTGCGGACGTGACACGGGATGTGGCGAACCTGAAGGCCACCCAGACCACCCGCACGATGGACTGCCTGGACTGCCACAACCGGGTCGGGCATGCCGTCCCCAGCATCGGCCAGGCCCTGGACAGTTCGATCGCCTCCGGCAAGATCAGTGCCGCGCTGCCGTTCATCAAGCTGCAGGGCAGCAATCTGTTGGGCGGCAACTACGACAGCCTGGCCGCGGCCGACACGGCGATCGCCGGGCTGAAGGACACCTACCGGCAGAAGTACCCCCTGGTGGCCACCTCGCAGTCGGCCGAGGTGGGGCGGGCGGTGACCGAACTGCAGCGGCTGTACCGGGAACTGGCCAGCCCCGACATGAAGGTCCAGGCCCAGACCTATCCGGACAACCTCGGCCACTCCAGTTCGCCGGGCTGCTTCCGCTGCCACGACGGGACTCACATGCAGGTGGTGAACGGCAAGCCGACCGGCAAGACCATCCCGTCGACCTGCTCGACGTGTCACACCTTCCCCCAGGTCGGTGGGCAGGTCTCGGGGATCCTCATCGGTGCCGCACCGGTCACGCACGACGACCGGCTGTACGTGTTCAACCACAAGAACCTGGTCAACACCTCCGACCCCAGCGGAACCTCCTGCGGGCAGTGCCATCAGCGGGCCTACTGCGAGAACTGCCACAGCACGGGGGCGGTGAAGGTGACCCATGACCAGATGCTCTACAACCACGCGGCGTCGATCCGTAAGTCCGGCGGCCAGGCCTGCGCCTACTGCCATCAGCCGGTGTACTGCACCGGTTGCCACGGAAAGGAGCCCGTCCTGCAGACCGTCGCGTCGGATCCGGCTGATCGTCCGGATGTGAACAAGGTGGCCGCGCCATGAGGACGCCGACACTGATCGCCGTGGTGGCTCATGCGCGCCACGTCCCCAGTGACGTCCGGGAGGCGCTCGCCACCGCCCTGGAGGGACTGGCCGGACGCCGCGACGCCGTCATCCTGCACACCTGCCAGCGGGTCGAGCTGTACCTGGCCGAGACCGGATCCGCGACGGTGGAGCTGCCGCCGCTGCCGGCGGGGTGCCGGCGCCTGGAGGACGACGAGGCGGCGCAACACCTGATCCGGGTGGTCTGTGGCCTGGACAGTGCCGTGCTCGGTGAGGAACAGGTTCTGCACCAGGTGCGCAGCACCCTGGCCGGGCGGCGGGCACAGGGACCGCTGGACGGTGTGCTGGACCGGCTGTTCCAGATCGCTCTGCACGCCGGCCGCCGGGCGCACAGCTGGTACCCGCACCCGCGCCCGTCCCTGGCGGACGCCGCCCTGGACGAGATCGAGCACCGGTCCGGATCCGTTGCGGGGCAACCGATCCTGGTCGTCGGTGCCGGCATGATGGGGCGGCTGGCGGCCCGGACGGCGGCCCACCGGGGCGCCCTGGTGCGGGTGACCAACCGCCATCCCGAGCGGGCCGCGCAGCTGGCGACGGCGGTGGGTGGCCGGGTGGTGCCCTGGCTCCGGCAGCCGGGTGGCGCGGGGGACACCACCGTGCTCGCCGGGCGCTGGGGTGATGACCTCCCGCCCGCGGCCGGGGTGATCGTGGCGGTGGGCGGGCTGTGGCCGGTGAGCCAGGCCGAGCTGGCCGGATATGCCGCCCGGGGAGTGGTGGTCGCGGACCTGTCGTCGCCGCCGGCTCTGGACGCCGCGGCCCGGGCCCGGCTGGGGGACCGGTACCTGTCGGTCGACAGCTTCGCCTGGCGCCCGGTGGTGGGCCTCGGACCGGACCTGCAGGACCGGTTGGAGGCCCTGGTGCACGACAGCGGCCGGGAGTACTGCCGCTGGCTGCGGGCCCGGGAGGGCGGGCCGACCATCCACCGGCTGACCACCGCGGCGGAGCTGCGGCGACAGGCCGAGGTCGGCTGGTTGCTGCGGCGGCTGCCGGAGATGTCCGAGCGGGAGGTGGCCCTGATCGAGCAGATGAGCCGCCGCCTCGTGGCGGGGCTGCTGCACCCGCCGCGCCGCGCCATCCACGACGACGAGACCGGCGAGCTCGGCCGCGCGGCCCGCGAACTGTTCGCCCTGCCCGAGACCGACACCGGCATCGCCCCCGCCGAGGACAGGGGCGGGGGGATGGCCGAGGCCGGCTGAGATCCCGTCGTAGGGCGTGGCGGCAGGTGGTCACGTCAGCCGACGGTGGAGGGTCCCGGGGAAGTCCGAGCCCGCGGGACCCCGGTACGACGAGGTGGCGTCCCGGGCGGTGGGGCGCCACCTCGTCGCCCGTTCGAGGTCGCCCGTTCGCAGGGGTGAGCCGGCCGGCCTGCCGGACCGGTGTCAGCGGGGGTGCCCGGAGCGGGACTCGCTGGCCTGGCCGTCGCCGAGGTCGACCACTCGCGGCCGGACCGGGCTCACCCCGGACGGGCTCGCGCGGGACGGGCCGTCGCCCGCCTGGCCGTCGCGGGGGCGGGCGGGCTGCCCGGGGACGGGACCGAACACGACGGCTCGGCCTCCGCCGGCGGCCTTGGCCCGGTACATCGCCACGTCGGCCTGCCGGATGAGCGCCTCGGCCCCGGCATGGTGTCCGATGGCGACGCCGACGCTGGCCCCGATCCGGACCTGGCGGGAGCCCAGCCGGCCGATCCGTTGCACGAGCCGCGCGGCGAGGGCCAGGGTGCCGTCGAGGTCGCGGATCTCGGGCAGCACCGCGAACTCGTCACCTCCGAAGCGGGCCGCGATGTCTCCGGGACGCAGTTCGGCCCGCAGCGCGTCGGCCACCTGCCGCAGCAGCCGGTCGCCTGCCGGGTGGCCGTCGGTGTCGTTGACCGCCTTGAACCCGTCGAGGTCGATGAACAGGATGTGGGTGTCACCGCGGGGGAGGCGCTCGTCGAGCAGGGCGATGAACGCCTGACGGTTGAACAGCCCGGTCAGCCAGTCCGTGGACGCCTGGCGCCGCAGGTCCGCCTCGAGCCGGTTGCGCTCGCTGACGTCCCGGACCGACAGGGTGTACCCGAAGCCGCCCTCGCCGCGGCGACTGGCGGAGGATTCCAGATGCCGCCACTGGCCGTCGCCCTGGCGGAACCGGGCGACCAGCCGGCAGTGGTCGGCCCGGCCGGTGTGGAGCAGTTCCAGCTGCCGGGTCACCTCCGCCCGGTCCTCGCTGTGGATGAGGTCGAACCAGTCGCTGCCGACGAGGGACTGCACGGAGTGCCCGAACACGTCCGCGACGGCGTCGTTGGCGAACTCGATCCGGCCGGCGCCGTCCAGCCGCAGGATCGCGTCCCGGCTCTCGCGGACCAGCTGTTCCAGTTGCTGCGCCTGCTCGTGCAGGGCCTGCCACAGCTGGTGGTGCTGCCGCCGGGTGAGGGCGACCTCGACGCTCAGCCCGAGGATGAGACCGATTGCGGCGGTGAAGGTCATCAGGTCCGCGCCGGGCGTGGCCGCTGCGAGCAGGCCCGGGACCATCGCCATCTGGGCCAGCCGGGTGAGCCGGGGCCGGGAGGGGTCGGGCAGCGGCCGGGCCGAGGACCACACGTCCAGCCGCCGGGTGAGTGAGGCGCTGGCCAGCGCCGTGAGCGCGATCAGCCACTCCACCACGCCGAAGTGGCTGAGTCCGTGCGGGTCCCTGCCCACGGTGAGGGCCCAGGTGGTGTCCGAGGTGACCGCGAGCAACGCCCCCAGGAGCAGCAGGCCGACCGTCGCGGGGGAGCCGCCCCGCGCCCGCACCGCCAGCCCGGCCGTTGTGCTCGCGATGACCAGGTCGAACGGCACCCAGTACAGCGCCGCCGGTGCCGTCGTGCCGGACAGGCTGGACATCGTCAGCCGCAGCGCGACCCAGACGATGAGGAAGACGGAGACGCCGACCAGCCAGCCGTCCAGCAGCAGTAGCCCCCACTCGCCGGCGGTGCGCCGGACCCCTGGGGCGATCAGCAGGGCGAGGCCGACGGCGACGAAGCCGCCTCCCCGCAGGACCAGCCAGCTCAGGACCTCGCCCCAGCCGGCCACGACGCCGAACAGGCTCAGGGCCCACAGCCCGCAGGCCGTCGCCATCGCAGCCCAGCTCAGCCTCAGCCGGCCCGAGCAGCGTGCCGCCGCACCCGCCAGCAGGGCCGTGGCGGGTCCGCCGATGAGCGGGATCGACCAGGTGAGTGCGCCGACGGTGATCCCGGGGTCGATCAGGCGTGGCGCCACGATGCCGATCACGGCCAGGAGGACCAGTTCGCCGGTGACGGGCAGCACGAGGAGGACTC
The DNA here is from genome assembly GCA_035719045.1 of Kineosporiaceae bacterium. GTDB lineage: Bacteria > Actinomycetota > Actinomycetes > Actinomycetales > Kineosporiaceae > DASTGO01. The sequence continues at coordinate 10,472 of DASTGO010000449.1, forward strand.
GCCGCACCCGAACCTGGATGGTCATCGACCGCCGCCTCCTCCTGGCGATCACTCTAGTGATGTCATCGCTGACTGAATGTGGACATAGTCAAGGATTGACGAAGCTCGTCCGACATGTCCGATCTGCTGGGCCGACATATCCGATCTGCTGGGCCGGGTCGGACACCCCGTACCCGCCCGCGTCCCGGGACGGGCCGGACCGGGAACGGGCCCGGAGCTGTCAGCGGGACGGGCCCGGAACTGTCAGGAGGTGGTGCCCGGCCGGCGCCGGCGCAGCCCGACCACTCCGACGGCGACTCCGAGGGCGCCGAGCCCGGTGCCGATGATGCCGAAGGTGCGGGCGGCCGCGTCCGAACCGGACGTGGTCGCGGAGCCGCCGCCGGTCCCGGACGTCCTGGTCGCGGCGGTCGCGGGGGCCTGCTGCGACGTGGCCTGCTTCGCCGCGGTCAGGGTGAGCACCGGCGCTGCACTCTCCGGCAGGTTGGCCGGGTCGGTGACCGGCTCCACCCAGGACTGGGTCTTGCCGTTGCTGTACGTCTGCACGGTCGGGAAGGTGAGGGAGGCGGCGTCCGGCAGCGGTCCCGCGAGGACCTGGAAGGTGGCGAACTGTCCCGCGCCGATGCCGTCCGCCGGGGTGTTCGCCGTGTAGACGACCTCGCCGACGCCGCTGGTGATGGTTCCGTCGTCGGTCGTGATCGGCGGGTCGAAGGTGACGGTCTTGGTGGTGACCGTCCAGCCGGGTCGAACGGCCGGCTTGACGGAGGCGATCGGGTCCTTCACGGGGAACTTGATCTCGACCTTGACGGTGCTGGCGGTGTCGTCCTCGTTGGGCACCCGGAAGGTGAGGATCGAGTCGGCGGCACCCCGGGCGGAGTCGTCGGCGGAGACGGTGACATGGGCGGCGGCAGGCAGGGCGAGGCCGAGGATGCCGGAGACCGCGAGTGCGGCGACGGCGAGCGGACGGACCGGGCGGCGGCCGGGAATGGGCAGGCGCATCGGGAACTCCAGTCGTCGGGCCGGGGAACCGGCGGGGTGGGGTGGCCGGGGGGCCAGGGGTGGTCGGCGCGGGGGCATGCCGCAGGGAGGTAGTCGGCAGGAGGGCTTCAGGAGTTCCCCGCGATCTCCGGATCGACCGGACGGCGCAGTCCGAGGGCCCCGCGGCGTCGACCGCCCGTCCGGATGCGTCCCGGAGGCGGTCAGGCCAGCCCGCCGGTGAACGTGCGCAGCCGGCGACCGGCCCGGGAGATCCCCTCCGCGGCGAATCCCCCGGCGACCAGCAGTGCCCCGCCACCGCCCAGCGCGACCCAGCGGGGCACCAGCCCGACCAGGGTGAAGACCTGTCCGGAGCCGGCGAGGAGGGCGGCGGCGATACCGACGAGGAAGGCCGCCCGGATGCCGAACGCCGCCCCGGCCACGGCGAGGCCGGCCCCGGCGGCGATGACCAGGACGGCACGCAGCGGGTCCTGGTCGAAGGCGGCCTGCCCGAAGGCGATCAGTGCGGAGGGCAGCAGGGCCATCGCCAGGGCGGGGCCGAGGGTGGTCACGGATCCCGACGCGGGGACGTCCCGGCGCCGGATCAGGCCGCTGAGCAGCAGCAGCGCCGCGGCGGCCGCGGTGTACACCTCCGCGGTGTCCACGTCGGTGACGGACAGCATCAGCCAGGCGGCGCCCGTTCCGCAGGCCGCTGCGGGCCAGGCGGCCGGGCTGCGCCGCGGGGTGAGGCTCAGCAGGTACCCGGCCAGGCAGGCCAGTCCGAGGTAGCCGGCGGCCACCGGCCGGGTGACCCCGTCACCGGTCGCCATCACCGGCAGGGACAACAGCCCGATCGCCCCCGCCGCACCCAGTCCGGGCAGCAGCAGGGCCGGCCGGAGTGTGGTGGCCAGCGCGGCAGCCCCGGCCAGGGCCAGCAGTGGCAGGGCGATCCGGGCCGGCATCGGGCTCGACCGGGCGAACAGGACCAGCGCCTGCCCGGCAGCGGCACCGGCGGCGAGCGGCGCGAGGCGGGTCCGCAACCGGTGGGGCGGCTGCCACGAGCCCGCGCAGCGGGTCAGGGCGGCGGCACAGGACGCGAGCGCGAGCCAGGTCAGCCCCCAGCCGGCGGCCCGGTCGAGATGGGTGTAGCCGGTCAGGGCTTCGACCACGGCGAGTCCGGCCAGGCCGGTACCCGTGCGCCGCAGGTCACGAGGCAGTTCGCGGGTGGGGCCGGCGGACCGGGGAAGGGTGGGGCCGAGGGCGAGCGTGCCGGCGACGGCGAGCAGCACGGGTGCGTACGCGGGGACGCCGCCCCCACCGCCCAGGGCGAGGGTTCCGAAGCAGGCCGCCGCGACGGTGGCGAGGGTGGCACCGAGATGCCAGGCCGACAGTTGCGAGACCAGGGCCTGGACCAGGCACAGTGCGGCGGTCACGGCGAAGGCCAGTGCCGTCCAGGTCACGGGGTGGTCATGGCCCCAGCTGGGGCCGAGCCCGAGGGACGGCGCGGACAGCAGGGCGATCAGCGTCATGCAGGCGGCCACCGCGGCCAGCGTCTGCGCGGTGCCGGGGAAGCTGGTGCGGGCCAGGTGCGCCCCGGTCGCGAGCAGGGCGGTCACCAGCAGCAGGCAGGTGAGCTGTCCGGCGGCGCCGAGCAGGTCCCAGGCCACTGCGACGAACACCATCGCCGCGATCACGAGCAGGACGGCGCCGGTGCCGAGCAGCAGTCCCTGGACGACCGGGCGGCCCGGACGTGGTGCGCCGGGGCCCCCGGCCTCGGGCGGAGTGTCCGGCGTGCCGTCGGGGCCGGCCGGCCGCGGCTGGGCACCGGCGAGGACCTGGCCGCGCACCCAGTCCAGCCGCGCGGTGAGGACCTCCTGCTGCTGCTGGAGCAAGAGCTGTTCGGTCACCAGGGCAGCCGCTGCGGGGTGTCCACAGCCGGTGCAGAGGGTGATCCCGTCCGCGGCCTGAGCGGCATCGAGCACGCCGGCGTGACAGCGGGGGCAGAGCAAGGTGTCCATGACGTGCGTTCCCTCGGCGGTGGGGTCGGTACGGGACGGAGCGGACCGCCGGACCTCCGGGACAGGTCGGCGCCGAAGATCAGAGCGTGGTCAAGCCTGCCGCACCAGGCGGTGCCGCGGCTGGGTGGAGGTACTCAGCCAGGGGTCGCAGATCTGGGTCGTTCACGGGATGCCGGCCGGCCGCTTCCTTCTCGGCGGACACCCTCTGGACTCAGTAATATGTCACACCTTACTCTGGCTCGGACCGCGGCGGACGGAGGGTCGCGGACCGGTCGAAGGGATCTGCGATGACCACCTCGCCCTGGCACGGCATCCTCGTCGCCACCGCCCTGCCTCTGCGGGAGGACCTGTCCGTCGATCTGGACACCTACGGGGAACACGTCCGCTGGCTGATCGCCAACGGGTGCGACGGGGTCGTCCCCAACGGGTCGCTCGGGGAGTACCAGACGCTCACACCGCAGGAGCGGGCCGCGGTGGTCCGGACCGCGGTCGAGGCGGCCGGGCCGGCCGGTGTGGTGATGCCCGGGGTGGCGGCGTACGGCGCGGCGGAGTCCCGGGGCTGGGCCGAGCAGGCCGCCGAGGCCGGCGCCCACGCGGTGATGCTGCTGCCGCCCAACGCCTACCGTGCCGACGAACGTGCCGTGGTGGAGCACTACCGCGAGGTGGCGCGGGCCGGGTTGCCCGTGGTGGCCTACAACAACCCGATCGACACCAAGGTCGACCTGGTGCCGGCCCTGCTGGCGCAGTTGCACGGCGAGGGGCTGATCGTCGGGGTGAAGGAGTTCTCCGGGGACGTGCGCCGGGCGTACCAGCTGCGTGAGCAGGCCCCGGGGCTGGACCTGCTCGTCGGTTCCGACGACGTGATGCTCGAGCTGGCGATCGCCGGGGCGAGAGGCTGGGTGGGCGGGTTCAACAACGCCTTCCCACAGGCCTGCCGGGCGCTGTACGACGCGGCGGCGGCCGGTGACCTGGCCACCGCGCTGCCGCTGTACCGAACCCTGCACCCGCTGTTGCGCTGGGACAGCAGGACCGAGTTCGTCCAGGCGATCAAGCTGTCGATGGAGCTGGCCGGTCGCTACGGCGGCCCGACCCGGGCACCACGGATGCCGCTTACCGCACTGCAGGAGGCGCAGGTCCGGGCCGCGACCGAGGCGGTCCTGGCGGCGGGGTGCCGCTGAGGTGACCGGGCCGGACCTGCCCGTCCTGGCCGGTCGGGCCAGCCTGCGGGAACGGATCGCGGGAAGCCTGCGTGCCGCCCTGGTCTCCGGCGGGATGGTTCCCGGGGCGACGTACTCCGTGCCGGCGCTGGCCGAGCGGTTCGGGGTGTCGGCCACCCCGGTCCGGGAGGCGATGCTCGACCTGGCCAAGGAGGGCCTGGTCGCGGCGGTGCCGAACAAGGGCTTCCGGGTCGTCGAGATCGGCGAGTCCGAGCTGGACGAGCTGACCGAGCTGCGGCGGCTGCTGGAGGTGCCCACCGCCGGTCGGCTGGCCGGCCGGATCCCCCCGGCCGACCTGGAGCGGCTGCGCGCGCTCGCCGGGCAGATCCAGGAACACGCCGACGGCGGTGACCTCATCGGCTACGTGGAGGCCGACCGGACCTTCCACCTGGAGCTGCTCGGCCTGGGCGGCAACCGGCAGCTGGTCGACCTGGTGGACCGGTTGCGGGCCAGGACCCGGCTGTACGGTCTGGGCCGGCTCGCCGCGCAGGGACAGCTCGCCCGCTCCGCGGCCGAGCACGTCGAGCTGCTGTCCGCCCTGGCCACCGGGGACGCCGCTGCCGTGGAGGACCTGATGTCGCGGCATATCGGCCACGTCCGGGGGATCTGGGCCGACCGTGCGGAGGACTGCGCGGCGGGCCGGCCATGACCGGGACCCTGCCGACCGGTGGCCTGCCGACCGGTGGCCTGCCGAGCGGTGGTCCGCGGACCGGTGGCCTGCCGGCCGGGGGAGGGCGTGCGGATCCCCGGCCCGCGCCGCGGTCACGGTCCGGGGAACTGCCCCGGACCGTCGACGCCGTCGTGGTCGGGGCCGGGATCGTCGGCGCGGCCTGTGCGCATGAGCTCGCGGTGGCCGGGCTCTCGGTGCTCGTGGTCGACCGGGGACCGGTGGCCGGCGGCACCACCGGCCGCGGCGAGGGCAATCTGCTGGTCTCGGACAAGGAACCCGGTCCGGAGCTCAACCTGGCGTTGCTGTCCCTGCGGCTGTGGCGGGAGTACGGCGACCTGCTCGGTCCCGGCTGCGAGCTGGAGGCCAAGGGCGGGCTGGTGGTGGCGTCCGGTCCGTCCGCGCTGGCCCCGCTGTTCCGGCTGGCACAGCTGCAGCGCGCGCAGGGGGTGATCGCGCAGACGGTTGCCCCCGACCAGCTTCCGGCGATCGAGCCGGAACTCGTGCGTGGCCTGGCCGGTGGCGTGTTCTACCCCCAGGACCACCAGGTGCAGCCGATGCTCGCGACGGCGATGCTGCTGCGGCGGGCCCGGGTGCTCGGCGGGGCCGAGGTGGTGACCGGCTGCGAGGTGATCGGGGTGCGCCGCGGTCACGGCGGGGAGGTGTCCGGGGTGGTCACCGACCGCGGGACGGTCGCCACCCCGGTGCTGGTGAACGCTGCCGGCACCTGGGGCGGGCAGCTGTCCCGGCTGGCCGGGGGCCCGGTGCCGGTGCTGCCGCGGCGCGGGTTCGTGCTGGTCACCGAACCGCTGCCGGTGCTGATCCGGCACAAGGTCTACACCGCCGAGTACATGGCGAACGTCGCCTCCGACGATGCGGCGCTGCAGACCTCGACGGTCGTGGAGGGCACCCCGTCCGGGACGGTGCTGATCGGGGCGAGCCGGGAGCGGGTCGGCCTCGAGCCGGGGATGGACTGGTCGGTGATCGCCCGGCTCGCCGCCCGCGCCGTCGAGGTGTTCCCGGTGCTGGCGCGGGCCCGGCTGCTGCGCAGCTACTCCGGCTTCCGGCCGTACTGCCCGGACCATCTGCCGGTGATCGGGCCGGACGAGCGGGTGCCCGGCCTGTTCCATGCCTGCGGGCACGAGGGCGCCGGGATCGGTCTCGCCCCGGCCACCGGCCGGCTGCTGGCCGCGGCGGTGACGGACCGGCGTCCGGAGCTGCCGCTGACCCCCTACTCCCCGAACCGGTTCGGAGCCGACGATGCCACCTGAGCCGATGCCACCTGAGCCGACACCGCCGGAGCCGACGACACCACCCGGCACCGGACCCGAGGAGTTCCAGGTCCGCCTCGACGGGCGGCCGGTCCCGGCCCGAGCGGGGCAGACGGTGGCCGCGGTGCTGCTGGCGGCGGGAGTCCGGTCCTGGCGGACCACCCGGCAGGCGGGCCGCCCGCGTGGGCTGTTCTGCGGGATCGGGGTCTGCTTCGACTGCCTGGTCACCGTCGGGGGGACCCCCAACGTGCGGGCCTGCGTGACCCTGGCGGAGCCGGGGGACGACATCCGTACCCAGCAGGGCACCGGCTGGCCGCTGCCCGTCCCCGCTTCCGGGACCGGGGCGGCCGCCGGAACCGGGGCGGCCGGCGGGACCGAGAAGGCCGCCGGAACCGAGAAGGCCGCCGGAACCGCAGCGGCCGGCGGTACGGAGGTGGCGCGGTGACCGGTGTGCGGCGGGTGGACGTCGCGGTGATCGGCGGCGGGCCGGCCGGGGTGGCGGCGGCCGTGACCGCGGCCGAGGCCGGGGCCGGGGTGGTCCTGGTGGACGGCGCGCCGCGGCTGGGCGGCCAGTACTACCGGCGGCCGCCGGCCGGCAGCGAGCAGCTGTCCCGGGGCCGTCGGCGGCACCGGTGGCGGGCCTTCGACGGGCTCGAGGCACGTCTGGAGGAGTTGGTCGCCGCGGGTCGGCTGCAGGTGCTGCCCGGGACGACCGTCTGGTCGGCGGAGGGCGGCAGCCCCTTCCTGCTGCGCACCCGGGGTGGGGACCGTGACCCGCTCGCCCCGGTGGGCCTGCTCCGGGCCCGGACCGTGGTCCTGGCCACCGGGGCCCACGACCGGCAGTTGCCGTTCCCCGGCTGGGACCTGCCGGGGGTGATGACCGGGGGCGCGGCCCAGGCCCTGGTCAAGGGGTCCGGGGTGCTGCCGGGGCAGGCGGTGGTGGTGGCCGGGACCGGCCCGTTCCTGCTCGCTGTGGCGGCCACGCTGCTGCGGGCGGGCGGCCGGGTGGTCGCCGTCGTCGAGGCGAACACCCCGCACCGGCTGCTGACCAGGCCGTCGGAGCTGCTGCCGGGGCTGGGCCGCAGCGGTCAGCTGGCCGGGTTCGCGGCCTTGCTGGTCCGGCACCGGGTGCGCTACCTGGCCCGGCACCGGGTGCTGCGGGCGGTCGGCGGCGACGCGGTGGGCGCGGTGGTGGTGGCCCGGGTGGACGGGCAGGGACGGGTCCGGTCAGGGACCGAGCGGGAACTGGCCTGCGACGTGCTGGCCGTCGGGCAGGGATTCGTCCCGCAGACCGATCTGGCCGTGCAGCTGGGCTGTCCGGTCGGCACCGGTACGGACGGCGGTCCGGCGGTCACCGTGGACGACCTGCAGCAGGCCGGCGTGCCCGGGGTGTTCGCCGCGGGGGAGAGCACCGGGGTGGGCGGTGCCGAACTGGCCCTGGTCGAGGGACTGGTGGCCGGGGCCGCCGCCGCCCGCAGGCTGGGCCTGGCCCCGGCCGTGGACCAGGACCTGCTGCGCCGCCGGCAGCGCCGGGTGGCCGGGCTGCGCCGGTTCGCGGACGCCCTGCACCGCACCTTCCCCGCGGATCCGGGCTGGGCGCAGCGGGTGGACGACGCGACGCTGATCTGCCGCTGCGAGGAGGTCACCGCGGGGCGGGTCCGGGAGGCGGTGACCGGCCTCGGGGCGGCCGACCCGCGCACGGTCAAGCTGCTCACCCGGGCCGGGATGGGCTGGTGCCAGGGCAGGATCTGCGCCGAGGCCGTGGACCGGCTCTGCCCGCCGCCGCCGGACCCGGCCGCCGGGACCGCCCGGATGCTGTCCGCCGCGAAGCGCCCGCTGGCCGTACCCGTCGGGCTCGGTGCCCTGGCCGCGATGGACGGTCCCGGCCCGGACCCTGGACATCCGGGAGCTGGCCCGGCCGGACCGTCCGCGGGAGGATCGCCCGGGCCCCGCCCGCTGTCCACCCCCGACCAGCCCCGCCGTGACCAGGAGGGACCGACCCCATGACCACCCCCGACCGGCAGGGTGACCGTGCCGTGGAGCGGGCCTGTGCGCAGGCGGTCGCCGCCGCGGACTGGCTGGCCGGCACCGACCCGCAGCGCCGCGCCGCCGTGCTGACCGCCCTGGCCGACGCCGTGGACGCCGCCGCGGACGAGCTGGTCCCGATCGCCCGGGCGGAGAGTGCGCTGCCGACGGCGCGGCTGACCGGTGAGGTGGCCCGGACCAGCGGCCAGCTGCGGCTGTTCGCCGAGGTGGTGCGGGACGGGGCCTGTTTCGAGGTCACCGTCGACACCGCCCGGCCGGACCTCGCCCCGCCGCGGCCGGACCTGCGGCGCTGGCTGGTCGGGCTGGGACCGGTCGCGGTCTTCGGCGCCTCCAACTTCCCGTTCGCGTTCTCGACCCTGGGCAACGACACCGCGTCGGCGCTGGCGGCGGGCTGCCCGGTGGTGGTGAAGACCCATCCGGGACATCCGCGGCTGACCGCGGCCACGGTTGCCGTGGCCCGCCGGGCGCTGGCGGAGGTGGCGCCCGAGGGTGTGGCGGACGGCATCGTCACCGCGGTGGGTCCGGACGTCGAGACCGGGGTGGCCCTGGTCCGCGACGACCGGATCGAGGCGGTCGGATTTACCGGCAGCGCCCGTGGCGGCCTGGCCCTGCAGCGGATCGCGCAGGACCGTCCCCGGCCGATCCCGTTCTACGGGGAGCTGGGCAGCATCAATCCCGTCTTCGTCACCCGGGCCGCGGCGGCCGCACGTCCCCGGGAGATCGCCGCCGGTTTCGTGGGCTCGTACACCCTGGGCGCCGGGCAGTACTGCACCAAACCCGGCTTGCTGGTGGTGCCGCGCGGCTCGGGGATGCGCGGGGCGGTGGTCGAGGCGGTGGCCGGGGTGGGTGCCCAGGCGATGCTGAACCCGGGGGTGCGGGCGGGGTTCCTGGCCGGGCTGGACCATCGGCTCGCCCTGCCCGGGGTCGAGGTCCTGCTGCCCGGCGGGGTCGACCCGGAGACCGCCGCGGTCGCGCCCTCCCTGGTCGCGGTGCCGATCGGGCTCACCGCCGACGTCCCGGACCTGCTGGAGGAGTGTTTCGGGCCGACCTCGCTGCTGGTGGAGTACGAGGACGAGGCGGAGCTGGCCGACCTGGCCCGGCGGCTGCCCGGCGTGCTCACCGCGACGGTCGCGGGGGAGGTCGGTGAACCGGTGCTGGCGGAGTTGCTCCCGCTGCTGGAGGCCCGGGCTGGCCGGGTGCTGTGGAACGGGTGGCCGACCGGCGTGGCCGTCACCTGGTCCATGCAGCACGGCGGGCCGTTCCCGTCGGCCACCACCGCCCTGCACACCAGCGTGGGGGCCGCCGCAGTGCGCCGGTTCCTGCGCCCGGTGACCTGGCAGGGATTCCCGCAGGACCTGCTGCCCGAGGCGCTGCGCGACGCCAACCCCTGGCGGCTGCCCCGCCGGGTGGACGGCGTCCTCCGCCTCCCGTAGCCCGCGCCGCTTCCCCGTAGCGGTGCTGCCCCGTAGCGGTGCTGCCCCGTAGCGGTGCTGTGCGGCCGGGTCAGTGCCCGGGCCGTCGCCGTGCCGGCGGGTTCGGGAGCAGGTGGAGCTCCACGTCGCGCAGGCGGCCGCTGTCGGCGACGGCGGTCAGGTAGCTGGCGTGCGGCTGGCGCCGCCGGTCGGTGGGGGATCCGGGGTTGAGCAGCCGCAGCCCGGCGGGGGTGGTGGTGTCCCACGGGATGTGGCTGTGCCCGAAGACGAGCACGTCGAGCTCCGGGTAGGCGGCATCGCAGCGGCGTTCCCGCCCGTCGGCCGGGCCGGTCTCGTGCACCACCGCGAACCGGACCCCGTCCACCGTCCGGCGCGCCACCTCGGGCAGCCGGGCCCGCAGCGCCGCGCCGTCGTTGTTGCCGTACACCGCCAGCAGGTCGGCCGCCCGGGCCGCGAGCCGGTCGAGCAAGTCCTCCCCGACCCAGTCCCCGGCATGCACGACCAGTTGCGCCGCCTCGACCGCGGCCCACAGCGGCTCGGGCAGGTCGCGGGCCCTGCTCGGGACGTGGGTGTCGGAAAGGATCACCAGGGACACCGGCACCCGGCCACCCTAGGCCTGCGAGGAAGTCCCACGAGAACCCCAATCGGTGACCAATTGTGATGCAAAGAGCACTCTGTGTTTCCAAACTGGTGGTGATCGGTCGGCGCGAGGCCCAGGATGGGCGGTGTCGCGGCGGTACCCCACCGCCGCTTGCGCGGGACGGGTGATGGTGAGGGTGCGCGCTGCAGTCGGCTTGCCGACCGGCCGATACAGGACGCGAGCCGTCCTGCGTGGGAAGGAAGGCCGGTCATGACGGTCAACTCCGTCTATTCGGTGAACTCCGTGAACGCCGGCCTGCCGCCCCTGATGTCGGTGGCCTCCTCCCCGGTCGGCGAACTGCGTACCACCGTGCTGACCGCCGTTGCCGGAACCCTGAACACCAGCGTGGCCGACGTCCAGGGCCGGTTGCGGGCCGGGCAGACGCTGGCCGACCTGGCCCGCTCGGTCGGGATGTCCCGGGACGAGCTGATGGCCTCGGTGCGGGCGGCGGTGACCGCCTCCGGCCGGCTGACCCCGGACCTCGACGTCGACGAGGTCGTGCAGCGGATCGCCGACCAGCGCAAGAAGACCGAACGCAGTTCCGGCGGAACCCCGCGATCCGGCCCGCACGTCCCCCGGGACGGCGACACCGGCAGCCTGCTGGACGTCCGGCTGTGAGCGAGCGCAGCAAGCGAAGCGATAGGCCCGTCCCGTGAGCCCGGCCCGGGTCCCGACCCCGTCCTGGTCAACAGTCCCTGTCCGTCTGGTCAAGATGCCCCGACACGAAGCCGAGACACCCACCGTGAGTTGCCCTGTGTCAACCTCCCGGTCAGGCGGCGCTGTCTTGATCTTGGTTGAGGGTGGTTTGGAGAGCGCGGTGGGCTGTGGGGTCGTAGGGGGTGTTGTCCTGCCAGCAGCGCCAGATGACGTGTCCCCAGGC
>DASTGO010000450.1:0-3611 GCA_035719045.1 Kineosporiaceae bacterium
TCCTCCGCCGGCGTGCCGAGCACCGTCAACCGTAGGCCGACCTCGTCCACGAGGGGCCGGAGGGCGAGCCCGGCGCCCACCGCGGAGGCCGCGATGATGTTGTGCCCGCAGGCGTGGCCGACGCCGGGGAGCGCGTCGTACTCCGCGCAGACGACGACGTGCGGGCCGCTGCTGCCGGCGCGCGCGGCGAACGCGGTCGGCTGGCCGTACGCCTCGCGCTCCACGTCGAAGCCGGCCTGCGCGAGGACGTCGGCACAGCGGGCGGCCGCGCGCTGCTCGGCGTAGGCCAGCTCGGGGTCGGCCGAGATGGCGTGCGAGAGCTCGACGAGCTGCTCGGCGACGGCGTCCACGGCCTTGCCGACGGATGCGACCTGCTGCTCGCTCCAGATCGTCATGGCGGACAGTCTGCCGGTGGATCCGTCCTAGCGGCCGCTGTAATTGGGCGCCTCGGCGACCATCTGGATGTCGTGGGGGTGGCTCTCCTTGAGCCCCGCCGCGGTGATCTGGACGAAGCTGCCCTTCGCCTGCAGTTCGGGGATGGTCCGCGCCCCGACGTAGAACATCGACTGGTGCAGCCCGCCGACGAGCTGGTGCATCACCGCGGCCAGCGACCCACGGTAGGGCACCTGCCCCTCGATGCCCTCGGGGACGATCCGGTCGTCGCTGGCGACGTCGGCCTGGAAGTAGCGGTCCTTGGAGAACGACTTCTTGCCGCGCGAGCTCATCGCGCCGATCGAGCCCATCCCCCGGTAGGACTTGTACTGCTTGCCGTTGACCAGGAGCAGTTCGCCGGGGCTCTCCTCGCAGCCGGCGAGCAGCGAGCCGATCATCACGGCGTCGGCCCCGGCGACCAGGGCCTTGGCGATGTCCCCGGAGTACTGCAGGCCACCGTCGGCCACCAGCGGGACACCGGCCGGCCGACAGGCCAGGGAGGCCTGGTGGATCGCGGTCACCTGGGGCACCCCGACGCCCGCGACCACCCGCGTGGTGCAGATCGAGCCGGGCCCGACCCCGACCTTGACCGCATCCGCCCCCGCGTCGACCAGCGCCTGGGCCCCGGCCCGGGTCGCCACGTTCCCGGCGAGGACCTGCACGTGCCGGGTGGCAGGGTCGGACTTCAGCCGGCCGATCATGTCCAGCATCAGCCGGGCGTGACCGTTGGCCACATCCGGGACGAGCACGTCGACCCCGGCCTCCACCAGGGTGGTGGCCCGCTCCCAGGCGTCCCCGTAGTAGCCGACCGCGGCCGCCACGAGCAGCCGCCCGTCGGCGTCCTTGCTGGCGTGGGGGAACTGCTCGGACTTCACGAAGTCCTTGACGGTGATCAGCCCGACCAGGCGCCCGTCGGTGTCGATGATCGGCAGCCGCTCCCGCTTGTGCTGGCGCAGGAGCAGGGTGGCGTCCTCGCGGGTGATCCCCTCCGGCGCGGTGACCAGGGGCATCGGGGTCATCACGTCACGGACCAGGGTGCTCGCCCACTGGCCGACCGGGGTGAACCGCAGGTCCCGGTTGGTGACGATGCCGATCAGGGTCCCGTCCGGCCGGACCACCGGCAGCCCGGAGACCCGGTACCGGCCGCAGGTCTCGTCGAGCTGCTCCAGCGTCAAGTCCGGGCCGATGGTCACCGGGTTGGAGATGATCCCGGTCTGGGTCCGCTTCACCAGGTCGACCTGGTACGCCTGGTCCTCGATGGACAGGTTGCGGTGCAGCACGCCCATCCCGCCCTGACGGGCCATCGCGATCGCCATCCGCGCCTCGGTCACGGTGTCCATGGCGGCGGAGATGATCGGTGTGCGGACCTGGATCCGGCGGGTCAGCCACGAGGCGGTCTCGACCTCGCTGGGCACGACGTCGGTGTCCGACGGCAGCAGCAGGACGTCGTCGTAGGTGAGGCCGAGCCCGGTGAACAGGGACTCGGCGCCGCGGGACGCCACTGGGGGCATCACCGGGCGGTCGTCAGCGGGGGCGAAAGGGGCGGCAGCACGGTCCTCGGTGATGCTCACCTCGTGGAGTCTACCGACGGTGACGGGGTGCTCCGGGCCGTACCCGGTGACCGGGTCGGACGGCCTCGGCGACAGCTCAGCGGACCAGTCCCCAGCGGAACCCGACCGCGACCGCCTGCGCCCGGTCCGCCGCGCTGAGCTTGCGGAACAGCCGCCGGGCATGGGTCTTCACGGTGTCCTCGGACAGGAACAACTCCTTGCCGATCTCGGAGTTGCTGCGCCCACGGCTCATCCCGGTGAGAACCTGCATCTCACGCTCGGTCAGGGCCGGGGCCGCGGCAGCACCCTCGACCGCCCGTGGTGCCGGGACAGGCCGCCGCCAGACCGCGTCGGACAGGGCGTGCACCACGATCGCCGCCATCTCCTCGCGGGTGGCGTCCTTGACCAGGTAGCCACGGGCGCCACTGGCGACGGCGCGGGCGACCCCCTCGGCGTCCTCCGCCACCGTGACCATGATGACCACGGCCTCGGGATGGCGGGCCAGCAGGCGCCGGGTCGCCTCGACCCCGCCGATGCCCGGCATCCGCACGTCCATCAGGACCAGCGAGGGACGTTCCACCGGCCAGCGGGACAGCGCCTCCTCACCCGAGGACGCATCCACGACCCGGGTGATTCCGGGGACGCTCGCGAGCACCCGGTGCAAGGTCTCGCGGACCAGCGCCGAGTCGTCACACACCAGCACCGTCGCCACGGCGTACACCCTTTCCTGCCCCGTCGGGCCGGTTCCTCCCTGCGACGTCTCCGGTCCGGAGACGTCCCGACAGGTCAGGTGTCGTCAGGCAGGGGGGTGAACCTGAGCCCCCACGGGTGACGGATCCACGCCACCGCGGACGGGTCGTGTTCGGGACCCAGCCGTGCGCGACGCGGGTCGTGCGGGACCCGGGCGTGCGGGGCTCGGGCGGGCGGTTCAGCCGCGCAGGACCGCCGCCACGGCCCCGACGGCCTCGCCGAGCGAGCCGACCAGCCTGGCGCCCGCCGGGCAGGACGCCGACCACCCCGGACCGCCGACGAGCAGCCGCGGGGCCGGACGCTGCCGCGACAGGTCCGCCAGACCCGAGGCGTCCTCGACCGGCTGCCCGGCGTACAGGAACACCAGGGCCGGTCCTGTCCGCCGGACCGCCGTGACCAGGGCCGCCGGGGGCATCCCCCCACCGAGCAACCGGCAGCCGATCCCCCGCTCCGCCAGTGCCGCGGCCAGGGCGTGCAGCGGGAGGGTGTGCTGATCCCCCTCGACGCAGCCGAGGAGCACCGGGCTCGGCTGCCGGGGCGGATGGCGCCGGGCGACGACCATCCGCAACACGTCGGCCAGCGTCTGCGAGAACAGGTGCTCGACGTCCACGGCCTCACCGGTGGCCCGCCAGCGTTCGCCGACGGCCTGCAGCACCGGGACCGCGAGCCTGGTCCAGGCCTCGACCACCCCGCCGGCGCGGATGGCGTCGTTGAGGATCCGGGCGGTCTCGTGGTTGTCCAGGGCCATCGCGGCGCGGGCCAGGCCGCGGGCCTGAGGGGCATCCGGCAGGGCGAACACCCGGCCCCCGCCGCAGCGTCCGGGCCGGTCCTCGGCGTCGGGGCGTGCGGGACCCGGCCCGGGGAACGGGGTGGGGCGGG
>DASTGO010000451.1:0-8498 GCA_035719045.1 Kineosporiaceae bacterium
CCACCACGGCGGACCTGCTGGCCACGATCGACCTGTGGCGGCGGGCCGCCCTGGACGCCGCCGGTCAGGTCGTCGACGGTCTGGCCCTGGGCGCCGCCCAGAACCTCAGGCTGCACCACCTGCTCCAGGCCACCTGGGGGCCGTTCGGGGAATCCACCTGGCACCGTCTGGCCACCCAACTCCGCGACCTGCCCACCCAGCCCCCAGCCACCCGACAAGCCAGCCTCGCCGCCATCAACCACGACTACGCGACCCTCACCCGCACCTTCCACGCCGACGCCGCGGACATCCTGCCCAGCCACACCTGGTTCCGGCGCCCCGCCACCGGCGCCCGACCCCCACAACCCCACACCCCCACCGATCCCGGGGCCTCCACCAGCACAGGACCCACCGGCCGCGCAGACACCCACGCCACCCAGCAACCAACCCCAACGGCAAGGCGACCGGGCAAGGAACCAGTCCAGGAACACCTACCCCCAACTCCCCCGAACGCGCCGCGCTGGCAGGACCTGTCCACCAGCCCGCACGACACCTGGCCATCGCCCGGCAGTCACGGCAGTCACGGCAGTACTCACGGTCCCGGCATCGGGCCCGGCAGTACTGGCGGTCCCGACATCCGGATCGGACTGGACCCGCTCGCCCCACTGAGACGGGATGTACCCATGCCGGACGCACCGATGCCGGACATGCTGCTCCGGGATACACCGATGCCGGACGCACCGATGCCGGACACGTGGATGCCGGACGCACCGATGCCAGACGCACCGATGCCAGACGCACCGATGCCGGACACATGGATGCCGGACGCGCCGATGTCTGGCCCGGCAGGGGCTGGCCAAGGCCCGCACCCCGGCGCCGCTGTCGAGGCCGACGGCACGTGGTGGCAGGCGATGGTGGAGGACGCACCGGCACAACCCCAGCCGGCACCGCCACACCCCCTGCAGGCTGGCCCGGGAACGCAGACCGCTGTGGCAGACGACGTGCCGACGAGGGGCCTCGAGGCCGACCACCTGGCCGCCTCACAGCTCCTGGACGACCCACGACTGACCTATCGGCAGCGACTCGAAGCCCAGGCCAGGGTCGAGCAGTGGCTGAATGGGCCGCACTGGCGGTCCTGGCCCACCTGGCAGGGCAACCCTGAGCTGGCGGGACTGTTCCCCGCGGTCCTGGTCCTGGCCGCAGTGCCGCGGATGAAACCGCAGTCCATGGGTGCCGAGGCCTACATGGGGTGGCGGCAGTCTCTGGGGGGTGCCGTGATCGGTGGGCTGTGGCGCCACGTCGAAACGCAGCTCACGACGCAGTCGGGGGCTGACACCGGGCTGAGCCCTGACCGGGTGGTGCCGCAGAGCACTCAGGTCGCCGAGCGGGTCGCCGCCGCGGTGACCGCGCAGGCCCCCAGCGGGCCGGGGCGGTATGGCCGCTACCTCGGTGAGGGGGCGGCGTTGACTGCGGAGCTGGCGTTGGCCTTCATCGACCAGACCCTGACGGCGGCGGGCCCCGGGGCCACCGCGGTCAGGGACGCCCACCAGGCCGCGCAGGAGACGATCCTGTCCTACCGCCGCGGCAAGGTCTCCGACAGTGACCGGCGCGTGGCCTGGGAGGACGTGCTGGCGCTTTTCGTGGCCGAGGTGAACCGGCACAGCGACGCCACCGGCCTGGACGTGTGGACACAACTACGCAACCAGTTGCCCGCCCCGCTGCCCGGACCGTCCGCACGGCGCAGTGACGACGGGACCGCAGCCGGACAGACGGTCGCAGCCGGACAGACGGTCGCTGCGGTTGGGCCGCTGACGACTCCCGCCATCCGGATCAGGGGCGCAGAACGTGCCGCACCCGGGTATGCCGAGGCGCTGAAGGTGCTCGGGGAGACGTCGATCGGCGGGGGTGAGCGTCATTCCGTCCGGATCCAGTTGGGGGCGTTGTTCACCCGGCGTGACTCGGTGGGGTGGCCCGGCTGGGGGACGCACCCTGAACTGGTGCAGGCGTTCCCATCGGTACGGGTACTGGCGGCGTTGCGATGGCCGGATCCGAACAAGCCGGACTCCCAGGAACTCGCGGATACACGGAACGCGCTGAGCCGGCAGGTCGTGGGGGCGCTGTGGCGGACGGTCGAGGCGAAGGCCGCTGAACCGGGGAAGGTCGCGGGAGTCGCGCGGCAGGTGGCGGCGGCGGTGACCACGCAGGCCCCGGGCATCCCGGGTGCCCCGGAACGGTATTCCGGGGTCGACCGGAAGCTCACCACTGGAGTGGCGCGCGCCTTCATCGACCAGACCCTGGCCGCCGTGCGCAAAGCGCCCCGGGTGGATGCACGGGTGGTCGGGTCGGTGGAGAGCCTGCACCAGGAGACGGCGGAGATCATGACCCGTCTCCGCCATTCCCACAGCAAGGACGGCCAGCGGCGGGTCCCCTGGCAGACGTTGCTGGGCGACTTCGTCTCCCGTGTGGAGGCAACCGCCGGTGAGCAGGTGTGGTGGCACCTGCGGCAGCAGTTGCTCCACGACGCGGGCGGTGCACCGGCCCTGGTCGTACCGGAGAACGCCCAGCCCTTGCCGGAGAACGCCCAGCTCGGGCACGTGCCCGTGGACATCGGTGGGCAACTGCGGGGGGTCGAGCACGATGGGCTCCTGGCCTGGTGGACCCTCCAGAAGGAGCTGCCTCAGGCGGGGACGGAGCGGTCCGGTTTGCGGTCGCTCCTCAAGAGATGGCTCGACGACGGTGTGGTCCCGTGGCCGGGGTGGCAGGAACGCCCTGAGCTGGTGGGGGTCTTCCGGTCGGTACTGGCGCTGGCGGTGTTGCGGCGGCCGCGGCCGGGCAAGCAGGACTCCCAGGAACTGGCGGATGCACGGAACGCGCTGGGCCGGCAGGTGGTGGGGGCACTGTGGCAGGCGGTCGAGACCGACACCACTGAGCCGGGAAATGTCGCGGGAGTCGCCGGGCTGGTGGCAGCGGCGGTGACCACCCAGGCGCCAAGCACCCCCGATGACCCAGGCGGGTACTCCGAGGTCGACCGCAAGCTGACCGCCGGGGTGGTGCAGGCGTTCATCGACCAGACCCTGGCCGCCGTGCGGGAGGCGGCCGAGACAGCCGGGGCGGACGGGGCGGTGGTCGGGTCAGTGGAGGGCCTGCACCAGGCGACGGCGATAGCCATCGTCGGCTACCGCCACTCCAACAGCAGGAAGGGGCTGCTGCGGGCGTCCTGGCAGAGGCTGCTGGGCGACTTCGTCTCCGGCGTCGATGCCGCCGATCCCCAGGCGTGGGCACACCTTCGTCACCGGCTACTCGTCGGCGAGCCGTACGGGGTGGCTGATCCCGGACGGCTACCCGGCGACCTGGAGGACTGGCCAGAACTCGCCGACTGGGCCGATCTTGCTGACCTGCTGGAGCGTGGTGGCTGGCTGACGTCTGCTGACGCTGTGGGCACTCCGCTTGACGCTGTGGGCACTCCGGTTGACGCTGTGGGCACTCCGGTGGCGGTCTCCTCGCACCCCCAGCAACACGGGCAGGTGCCGCCAGTGGCCGGCGGTGGCGGGTCCGATTCGCAGGCCCGTACCGGAGGGGCGGCTGCGGTTCGGCCGCGGGCGACTGCCGCCATCCGGGTCAGGGGCACCGTGGCTGCCGTCCCGGGGTATGCCGAAGCGCTGAAGGTGCTCGAGGAGGCGTCGTTCGGCGGGGATGAGCATCATTCCGTCCGGGTCCAGTTGGGGGTGTTGTTCACCCGGGGTGATCCGGTGGGGTGGCCCGCGTGGGGGGCACACCCGGAGTTGGTGAAGGCGTTCCCGTCGGTGCCGGTGCTGGCGGTGTTGCGGTGGCCGGATCCGAACAAACCAGACTCCCAGGAGCTGGCGGATGCACGGAACGCGCTGGGCCGGCAGGTCGTGGGGGCGCTCTGGCGCTCGGTCTCGGCGGACACCGCTGACCCGGGGGATGTCGCGGAGGTCGTGCGGCAGGTGGCAGCGGCGGTGACCGAGCAGGCCCCGGGCGACCCGGACCGGTACTCCGGGGTCGATCGGAAACTGACCATTGGGGTGGCGCGGGCCTTCATCGACCAGACCCTGACCGCCGTGCGGGAGGCGCCAGGGGCGGACGCAGCGGTGATCGGGTCGGTGGAGGGCCTGCACCAGAAGACAGCGAAGGCCATGTACCACTTCCGGCAGTCCAACAGCCAGGACGGGCCGCGGCGGGCGTCCTGGCGGACGCTGCTGGGCGACTTCGTCTCCCAGGTGGAGGCGGCCGCCGGCGAGCAGGTGTGGTGGTACCTGCGTCAGTGGCTGCTCCGCGACGCAGACGGTGCGCCGGCCCCGGTCTTGCCGGAGAACGGCCAGTTCGGGCACGTGCCCGCCGACATCGGGGGGCAACTTCCGGGTGGCGGATCCGGCGCGGGGGCCGGTATCGGACGGGCGGCTGCGGAACGGGCGGCTGCGGAACGGGCGGCAGCGGAACGGGCGGCAGCGAGGCGGGCGGCAGCGGAACGGGCAGCGGCGGGGCCGGAATTCACCGAGGCAGTGAAGGTGCTCAAGGAGGCGTCGCTCGGCCGGGATGAGCACCAGTCCTTCCAGATCCAGCTGAGGGCCATGTTCCATCGGGGTGATCCGGTGGGGTGGCCCGCGTGGGGGGCACACCCGGAGTTGGTGAAGGCGTTCCCGTCGGTGCTGGTGCTGGCGGTGCTGCGGTGGCCGGATCCGGACAAGGACTCCCAGGAACTGACGGATGCCCGGGACGCACTGGGCCGGCAGGTGGTGCAGGCGCTGTGGCGGACGGTCGAGGCGAACGCCACTGACCCGGGGAATGTCGCGGGAGTCGCGCGGCAGGTGGCGATGGCGGTGACCACGCAGGCCCCAGGCATCCCCGATGCCCCGGACCGGTACTCCGGGGTCGACCGCAGGCTGACCGCGGGGGTGGCGCGGGCGTTCATCGACCAGACCCTGACCGCAGTGCGCAAGGCGGCCGGGGCGGACGCAGCGGTGGTCGGGTCGGTGGAGGGCCGGCACCAGGAGACAGCGCAGACCATGTACAGCCTCCGCCAGCCCAGAAGCCAGGACGGGCCGCAGCGGGCGTCCTGGCAGCTGCTGCTGGGCCGGTTCGTCTCAGAGGTCGACGCCGCCGATCCCCAGGCGTGGTGGCACCTGCGGCAGTGGCTGCTCGGCCACGCGGACGGTGCGCCGGCCCCTGCCTTGCCGGAGACCGCACAGCCCTTGCCGGAGACCGCACAGCCCTTGCCGGAGAACGCCCAGCGCGGGCAGGCGCCCGCCGACATCGGCATGCAACCGCCGGAGGCCGAGCAGGAAAGGCGCCTGGCCCGGTGGACCCTCCAGAGGGAACTGCCTCGGACGGGGACGGAGCTGTCCAGTGCGCGGCTGCTCCTCAAGAGATGGCTCGACGAGGGCGTGGTCCCGTGGCCGGGGTGGCAGGAACGCCCTGAGCTGGTAGGGGTGTTCCCGTCGGTACTGGTGCTGGCGGCGCTGCGGTGGCCGAGTTCGATCAAGCAGGACTCCCAGAAACTGGTGGATGCACGGAACACGCTGAGCCGGCAGGTGGTGGGAGCGCTGTGGCAGGCGGTCGAGGCCGACACCACCGAGCCGGAAGATGTCGCGGGAGTCGCGCGGCAGGTGGCGGCGGCGGTGACCACCCAGGCCCCAAGCACCCCCGATGACACAGGCGGGTACTCCCATGTCGACCGCAGGCTGACCTCCGCAGTGGCGCGGGCGTTCATCGACCAGACCCTGGCCGCCGTGCGGGAGGCACCCGCGGCGGACGCAGCGGTGGCCGGGTCGGTGGTCGGATCGGTGGAAGGCCTGCACCGGAAGACAGCGAAGACCATAACCCGCCTCCGCCAGCCCAACACCAAGGACGGGCCGCAGCGGGCGTCCTGGCAGAAACTGCTGAACGACTTCGTCTCCGGGGTCGACGCCGCCGATCCCCAGGTGTGGGCACACCTGCGTCACCGGCTACTCGTCGGCGAGCCGTCCGGGCCGGCTGATCCAGGACTGCTGCCCGGCAACCTGGACGACTGGCCGGGTTTCGCTGACTGGCCGGATCTCACCGACTGGCCGGATTTCGCGGACTTGCCGGATCCCGCTGGCCTGCTGGAGCGTGATGACTGGCTGACCTCCGCTGGAGCTGTGGACATTCCGGTGGCGGTCTCCTCGCGCCCACAGGTGCCACCGGTGGTCAGCGGGGCCGGGTCCGGTTCGGAAGCCGGTACCGGACAGGCGACCCCGGAACAGGCGACCGCAGACCAGGCGACTACGGAGCGGGCGGCCAAGAGGCGAGCGGCCAAGAGGCACACGGCAGCGGGGCCGGAATACGCCGAAGCCCTGAAGGTGCTCGGGGAGGCGTCGTTCGTCCGGGAGGAACATCATTCCGTCCGGGTCCATCTCAGGACCTTGTTCACCCGGGGTGATCCGGTGGGGTGGCCCGCGTGGGAGGCACACCCGGAGTTGGTGAAGGCGTTCCCGTCGGTGCTGGTACTGGCGGTGCTGCGGTGGCCTGATCCGGACAAGGACTCCCAGGAACGGGTGGATGCACGGAACACGCTGGGCCGGAAGGTACTGGGAGCGCTGTGGCAGACCGTCGAGGCCGGCACCACCGACCCAGGAGATGTCGCGGGAGTCGGGCGGCAGGTGGCGATGGCGGTGACCACACAGGCCCCAAGCACCCCCGATGACCCGAACCAGTACTCCGGGGTCGACCGAACGCTGACCGCAGGGGTGGCGCGGGCGTTCATCGACCAGACCCTGACCGCAGTGCGCAAGGCGGCCGGGGCGGACGCAGCGGTGGTCGGGGCGGTGGAGGGCCGGCACCAGAAGACAGCGCAGACCATGTACAGCCTCCGCCAGCCCAACAGCAAGGACGGGCTGCGGCGGCCATCCTGGCAGTTGCTGCTGGGCGAGTTCGTCTCAGGGGTCGACGCCGCCGATCCCCAGGCGTGGTGGCATCTGCGTCAGTGGCTGCTCGGCGACGCGGGCGGCGCGCCGGCCCCGGTCGTGCCGGAGAACGCCCGACTCTTGCCGGAGAACGCACAACTCTTGCCGGAGAACGCCCAGCGCGGGCAGTTGCCCGCCGACATCGGCGGGCAACTGCGGGGAGTCGAGCAGGAGGGGCGCCTGGCCTGGTGGACCCTCCAGCGGGCGCTGCCCCAGGTGGGGACGGGGCAGTCCGATGCGCGGCTGCTCCTCAAGAAATGGCTCGACGACGGTGTGGTCCCGTGGCCGGGGTGGCAGGAACGCCCTGAGCTGGCGGAGGTCTTCCAGTCGGTACTGGCGCTGGGGGTGTTGCGGTGGCCGCGGCAGGGCAGCCAGGACTCCCAGGAACTGGCGGATGCGCGGAGCGCGCTGGGCCGGCAGGTGGCGGGGGCGCTGTGGCGGACGGTCGAGGCCGACACCACTGACCCGGGAGATGTCGCGGGAGTCGCGCGGCAGGTGGCGGCGGCGGTAACCACCCAGGCCCCAAGCACCCCCGATGACCCAGGCGGGTACTCCGATGTCGACCGCAGGCTGACCGCCGGGGTGGCGCGGGCGTTCATCGACCAGACCCTGGCCGCCGTGCGGGAGGTGGGCGGGGCGGACGCAGCGGTGGTCGGGTCGGTGGGGGCCTGTACCAGAAGACGGTGAAGACCATGACGGGCTACCGCCTGCCCAGAAGCAAGAAGGGGTTGCTGCGGGCCTCCTGGCAGAAGCTGTTGAACGACTTCGTCTCCAGGGTCGACGCCGCCGATCCCCAGGTGTGGGCACACCTGCGCGACCGACTGCTCGCCGGCGACAGCCGTGCACCCGTCCCGGCCCGGCACGGCACCAGTGAGCCGGGCGACCAACTGTTCTGGCCGGCCGATCCCGGACTGCTGCCCGACGACCCGGCCGGCTGGCCGGATCTCGCTGACCTGCTGGGGCTGCCGGTGCCGCAGCCCGTGGTCGACCAGGACGGACCTGACTCGTCGTGGCTGCGGCGGCTGGTGCCGGACAGCGGACCCTCGTCAGCGCCGACCGTGGCCACCGGGCAGTCACCCGCCGAGGTCGACCCTCCGCCGGTCTCGCCCCCACCGGATCGCACACCCACCGATCCCCCACCCACCGGGGCCATCCCGCCCGGGACGATCCGGGGTGGGTCACGCAAGCGCGCCCGGGACGAGGGACACCAGCCCGGTCCGGACGGCATCGACCGGCAGGGTTCCCCACTGCGGGAGCAGCCCGTGGTGGGGGACCTGCTCGACCTGGGACGTGCCCGCCTGGACCACAGGGAGCGACTGGAGGACACCCTCAGCCGTGAGCAGGACCGGCCACGCCTGCTGCTGCTGACCGAAGGCCTGGCCGCAGCCCTGGAACAGGCCGCCCACACCCTCGCCACCACCGAACCCCTCACCACCACCACGGCGGACCTGCTGGCCACGATCGACCTGTGGCGGCGGGCCGCCCTGGACGCCGCCGGTCAGGTCGTCGACGGTCTGGCCCTGGGCGCCGCCCAGAACCTCAGGCTGCACCACCTGCTCCAGGCCACCTGGGGGC
>DASTGO010000452.1:0-6922 GCA_035719045.1 Kineosporiaceae bacterium
ACCAGGACTCCCCGGCGTGCCGCCGCCCCGCTCATCGGCGGACCGCCCGGCGCCAGGCGTCCGGAAGGTCGGCGCTGCCGCGCAGGACGAGCGTGCGCACCCCCGGCACCGGCGGCACCGGCACCGGGTCCGGGCAGAGGCAGACCAGGGTGACGCCCTGATAGGCGGCCTGCAGCCGGCGCAGCACCCACATCTGCTCGACCCGGGGCCGGCCGGTGACCACGACCAGGGACACCCCCTCCTCGGCCGCGGTGGTCCGCAGCAGGGCCTGCAGTCCGGGGTCGGTGGCCGACACGGCGATCCCGGACAGGGCGTCGAGCACGTCCCGGAACTGCGCGCCGCGGGCCTCGGCGGCCGCCCTCGCCCCGCCGGTGGTGGTCAGCACGACCGGCTGGTGGTGCAGCCAGGCCGAATGCGCCAGCGACGCCGCCACCCGCACGGCGTCCTCGAAGGACTCCGGTGCGGAGTACGGGTCGGCGGCGGTGTCCAGCACCACGTGCAGCCGGGGCTCGTTCGGCACCACGTGGTGGCGGACCATCAGGCGCTGGGTCCGGGCACTGGTCCGCCAGTGGATGAGCCGCCGGTCGTCACCCGGGACGTACTCCCGCAGGCTGTGGAACGCCACCCCGCCGCGCGGTGCGTTGTCGGTCGTCGGGCCGTCCAGGTCCCGGCTGCGCCCGGCCGGCAGCGGCGGGACCTGCTGCAGCCGGGGGTGCACCCACAGCCTGGTCCGGGAGGAGTACGAACGGGCGACCCGCATCAGCCGCAGCGGGTCGGCGTGCCCGATGGTGAGCGGCCCGACCGGGTACACCCCGCGCCGCGCGGTCGGCAGGAGGTAGGCGATGGACTGCTCCCCCCACGGCGGGATGGACGGGACGGGGACCAGCACCCGCCGTCCCCCGACCCGTTCCAGGGCGAGGATCGGCGGGCTGCGCCGGCCGGACCGGTTGGCCAGCCGCAGCACGCCCAGGCACTCCTCGCCCTCCTGCACCCGTGCGGGGTGGATCTCCCGGGACAGCTCCAGCTGCGGGCGGGCCAGCATCCACAGCGCCGCCACCAGCAGGGCCAGCAGGCAGGTCACCCCGACCGCGACCAGTTCCGGGTAGTGCAGCAGCAGTCCGGCGGCGAGCAGGGTCGCGGCCGACGCCAGCATCGCCCAGCCGGACGACGTGAGCATCCGCCCCTCACGCCCTCGCGCCGGCCACGACGTCGGGCAGCAGCGGGGTGATCCGCTCGATCACCGACTCCGCGGTGACCCCCTCCAGTTCGGCCTCCGGCTGCAGGATCAGCCGGTGCGCGAGCACGCTGACCGCCAGTTCCTTCACGTCCTGCCCGGTGACATAGGCCCGGCCGCGGGAGGCCGCCGCCGCCTGGGCCGCCCGGGCGAGGGTGACGCTGGCCCGGGGGCTGGCCCCGAGCATCACCGACTGGCGGACCTCGCGCAGCTCCCGCTCCTGCGGATGCGGCTCGCCGGGCCGGGTCGCCGAGGCCAGCCGCACGATGTAGGTGCGGACCTCCGGTGACAGGTACACCTGGGACGTCGCGGCGATCATCGAGGCCAGGTCGGTGGTGGTCATCACCGGGGTCAGGTCGTCGGCGTCGGCGCGGGTGGTGCGCAGGTCCACCACCGCGACCTCGTCGATCTCCTGCGGGTAGCCGATCCGCGCCTTCATCATGAACCGGTCCAGCTGCGCCTCGGGCAGCTCATAGGTTCCGGAGTGCTCGATCGGGTTCTGGGTGGCGATCACCAGGAAGGGCCGGGGCACCGCGTAGGGGACGGCGTCGACGGTCACCTGACGTTCCTGCATCACCTCCAGCAGCGCCGCCTGGGTCTTGGCCGGGGACCGGTTGATCTCGTCGGTCAGCAGCACGTTGGCGAACACCGGGCCCTCGTGGAACACGAACTCCCGGCTGGAGGCGTCCCACAGCTGCACCCCCGTCACGTCGGAGGGCAGCAGGTCCGGGGTGCACTGCAACCGCCGGACCGTCCCGTCGATCGAGCTGGACAGTGCCTTCGCCAGCGTGGTCTTGCCGACCCCGGGGACGTCCTCCAGCAGCAGGTGCCCCTCCGCGAGCAGGCACAGTGCGGCCCGCGCCACCACCGGGCGCTTGCCCTGGATCACCCGCTCCACGTTGTCCAGCAGGCGCTCGAAGCGGTCGGCGACCCAGGCCAGGTCGCTGGACCCGCCGGCCCGCGGAACCTCGGCCCAGGCCCGGGCGGCGCCGCCGGCGGCGGCCGGGAGCGGAGTTCCCCCTCCCGGCAACGGCGCATCCACCGGGAACGGCGATGCCGGTGGCTGGCTCGGCGCACTCATGACAGACCTGGATCCCCTCGTCTCGACCGGGCACCCACCGTTGCCGGTCACTGAACGGCCGCTCAAGACTCACGGCAGGGTTCGTCCCGAAGGTCGGCCCAAAGGGGAAACGACCCCGGCCGACGGACGTCGCAACCGGCGCGCTGCCCCAAGGTCTGCCCGCACGGCCCTCATCGCGGCCCGATCCCCGCCCCTAGCGTCCTGACCCTGGGCGGGGAGGTGACGGAGTGCGTCGGGTGCTCATGGGCGACCTCCGCGCGCTGGTCCGGCTCGGACTGGAGGACCTGCTCGGGGAGATCGACGTGGAACTGCTGGCCGCTCCGGGGCCCGCCGCACTGCTGGACCGCCTGCTGGTGACCCTCCCTGATGTGGTGGTCCTCGACCTCGACCAGGAGCACACCCCCGAACTGGCCGACCGGATCGCCACCGACTACCCCGCTGTGCGGGTGGTGGCCTGCTCGGCAGACCTCCCGCGGATGCGGGTGTACCCGCCCTTCCACCGCGGCGAGTGCTACGAGTGCCCGCTCGAGCCCGACCAGCTCGCCGCCGCCTTCGGAACCTGACTTCCGCAGGCCCGCCCGGACCCCCGAACACCGACCACCGAGACCGCCGCAGACCACCGAAACCGCCGACCACGAAACCGCCGCAGACCACAATCGCCGAGGAGATGCCAATGGCCACGTCGTACGGGGCGCCTGGTGTGTACATCGAGGAGGTGCCCAGCGGATCCATGCCCATCGAGGGGGTGGGGACGGCGGTGGCGGCCTTCGTCGGGTTCACCCAGACC
The DNA here is from genome assembly GCA_035719045.1 of Kineosporiaceae bacterium. Taxonomy (GTDB): domain Bacteria; phylum Actinomycetota; class Actinomycetes; order Actinomycetales; family Kineosporiaceae; genus DASTGO01. Next base: position 3,103 of record DASTGO010000452.1, read on the forward strand.
TACCACCCGGAGGCCGGTGACCCGGCCGACCCGAACGGCGTCCGGCCGCAGCTGGTCACCAGCTGGAACCAGTACGAGCGCATCTACGGCGGGTTCGCCAAGGGTGCCCTGCTGCCGCACGCGGTGTACGGCTTCTTCGCCAACGGCGGCGGCACCGCCTTCATCGTCCGGATCCCCGGTGGTGCCGGTGGAACGGCCCCGCAACGTGCCGTGATCGGCTCGGCCACCCGCCCGGAGCTGGAGTCGCTGCGGATCGAGGCGCTGCCCGGCGGGTCCACGGGTTCGCTGGCGGTCGAGGTGCAGCGGCCCGACCCGGCCGCCGAGGGTGCCGAGCCGCCGGCCGAGTTCACCCTGCGGGTGCTGGAGAACGGCACCCCGGTGGAGGAGTTCCCCGGCCTCACCCTCGGCCGTGGCTCGCGCGGTGCCGAGAAGGTGGTCAACGAGCGATCCACCCGGATCCGGATCGCGGCGGCCACCGTGCCCGGGGCGAGCGTGGCCGACCGGCTGCCGGCACCAGGGCTGGTCCCGCTGCGGTCCCAGGACCTCGCACCCGCCGCGGTGACCCCGGCCGACGTCGCGGGCTCCGAGGCCGAGCGCACCGGATACCGCGGGCTGGCCGTGGCCGAGGCGGTCACCATGGTGTCCGTCCCCGACCTGACCACGATCGCCACGTCGCCACGGGGCGAGTTCGACCTCGAGGCCTACCTGGCGATGCAGGGCCAGCTCGTGGACTGGTGCGAGGCCAGCGGCAGGATGATGGCCATCCTCGACCCACCGCCCGGGCTGTCCGCGACCGGCGCGCTGGAGTGGCGGGAGGCGCTGGCCCGCGACAGTGCCTACGCGGCGGCCTACTACCCGCGGGTCCTGGTGGACAACCCGCTGGCTCCGGCCGGGGCCACCGGCCGGGACCGCTACCTCACCGTCCCGCCGAGCGGACACATCGCCGGGGTCTGGGCCCGCACCGACGCCCTGCGCGGGGTGCACAAGGCACCCGCGAACGAGGTGCTGCGCGGGATCGTCCGACTGGAGAACGACATCACGGCCGGCGAACAGGACCTGCTGAACCCGCGCGGCATCAACTGCCTGCGCTCCTTCGGTTCCGGCGGGATGCGGATCTGGGGGGCCCGCACCCTGTCCACCACCGACCCCAGCTGGCGCTACATCCCCGTGCGGCGGCTGTTCATCTACCTGGAGGAGTCGATCCGCCGGGGTACCCAGTGGGCGGTGTTCGAGCCGAACGACACCGACCTGTGGGAGCGGGTCAAGCGCACCATCACCGCCTTCCTGCGCGGGGTATGGCGCTCCGGGGCACTGGTCGGGGCAACGCCCGAGCAGGCCTTCTACGTCAAGTGCGACGAGACGAACAACCCGCCGGAGAGCGTCGACGAGGGCAAGCTCATCGTCGAGATCGGCGTGTGCCCGGTGAAGCCGGCGGAGTTCGTGATCTTCAGAATCAGCCAGTGGCAGGGTGGCGCGTCCACCGCGGAATGACAGGAGCTCCACGATGCCCGATCTCATCACCACGTTCGCGTTCGTCCTGGAGGTCGACAGCGTCGAGCTGGCGACGTTCCGCAAGTGCTCCGGGATCGAGTCCGAGACCGAGACCATCGAGTTCAAGGAGGCCACCAAGGACGGGAAGATGATCATCCGCAAGGCTCCCGGGGCGATGAAGTGGTCCGACATCACCCTGGAACGTCGCGTCGACAACTCAACAGCCCTGTGGGAGTGGCGCAAGCAGGTGATCGACGGCGACATCGACCGGGCCCGCCGCACCGGCGCGATCGTCATCAAGGACTCCAAGGGCCAGCAGGTGGCGCGCTGGAACTTCGAGGCCGGCTGGCCCTCGAAGTACACCGGCGCGGACCTGGACGCCGGCTCGAACGACATCGCCGCGGAGAAGGTCGTCATCACCCATGAAGGGCTGGTGCGGGTGGTATGAGCGAGCGAACCCATAGGCCCAGCGCGGGGCTCACAGCGACGACGAGCGCCAGCGAGGAGACGCCGTGAGCCTGACCACGGAATACCCGTTCCGGCTGCCGAAGGGGTACCTGGACCGCGAGGGCAGGCTGCACCGGGACGGCACGATGCGGCTGGCCACCGCGCGGGATGAGCTTGAGCCGCAACGGGATCCGCGGGTGAAGGACAACGAGTCCTATGCGACGGTCATCCTGCTCGCCCGGGTGGTCACCTCGCTGGGCACGGTCCAGCACCTGACCACCGCGGTGATCGAGGACCTGTTCGTCAGCGACTTCGCCTACCTGCAGGACCTGTACCGGATCATCAACTTCCAGGACCCCTCGGTCCTCGAAGGGCTGGAACCCGGAACCCCTTTCCCGCAGGCATTGCTGGAGCCGGTGTAGCACGCTACGACCACGACGAGCTCTGGCAGGAGATCACCTACCTGTCGTACCACCTGCACTGGGCGCTGGACTGCGTGCTCGACCTCGAGCACGGCGACCGGATCCGCCTGCTGCGCGAGGTGGCGGACCTGAACCGACGTGCCTGGGAGGGAGTCAGCGGTGGCTGACCTGACGGCGGGGCGCGCCCCGAGCGCCCGCAGCGCCGACCCGCCCTGGGCCGCCCGGTTCTGGCTCGACATCGACAAGGTGACCGTCGGGGCCTTCACCGAGGTCGGCGGGCTGGGCGTGACGATCGAGACGGAGGACTTGGTCGAGGGCGGCGAGAACGGCTTCATCCGCAAACTGCCCAAGGCGATGCGGTGGCAGAACCTCGTCCTCAAGCGGGGCGTCACCAACTCCGACGCGCTGCTGTCCTGGCTGTCGGAGTACTCCGGCCCTGGGCTGGAGGCCGGCGGCCACCGGCCCGAGCGCCGGACCGTCACCATCACCGTCTACCGGACGGTCGGCAAGCCCGCGCACATCTGGCGGCTGGAGCAGGCGATGCCCGTCCGGTGGAGCGGCCCCCGGCTGTCCAGCACGTCACGAGAGCTCGCCCTGGAGGAGCTGGAGGTGAGTCACTGTGGCCTTGCCTCCGTCCGGGTCTAGGGGCGGGTCCGGTCCGGGCGGTCTCCCCCAGGGGCTCGGACCGGGTACGTCCACCGGCATGCGCGCGAACCCGAACTCCGGCGCACGGACCGTTCTGCACCCCAGATCCCTTGTCCCGCAACGCATCGCGAGCCTGTTTACGGATCGTTCCCCGGGGCGACGGGCGCAAGGGCCGGGCACTGGGATCGCCCCGCGCCCGCGATCCCTTGCCGGCCGGAGCTTTGCGCTGACCGCCTCGGCGAGGCCAGGGCGGGGTGGCAGGTCCCCGTTCGGTGTCGGGGCGGGATTCGGTGTCGGGGCGGGATTGGGTGCCGGATTCGACGGCGGGGGCCTGCCGGTCCGACGACCGTGGTGGGCGCTGAACCTGTGGCACCGGCTGCACCCGGCACCGGTGTCCGGGACCGCCACCTGGCCGGCGGGCAGCGGGTCCGCGCTCGGGTCGGGGGTCGGCACCGGTCCCGGACAGACCCGTACGGGGCCGGTCTCTCGTCCCGGGGTCGTCCCCCGGACCGTCTCCCGGGCTGTCCCTGGATCCTGGCGCATCCCGTCCCGGTCAGGCAGTTCGGCGACCCCAGGTGCCGCCGCAGCGTCCCCCGGCCTTCGGCGGACGGCCACGGTGTCTCCCACCGCCGGGTCACGCCGGGAGACACCGTCTGTCGTGACGGCACGCCGCACCCCGCTCTCCACCCGGAACTCCCCCACGCGGAACACCCCCACGCGGAACACCTCCGGCCCGAACCCGCCGGGTCCGCACACCTCGGGCAGGAGTGTCCCCGTCCGCACCACCGTGGGCAGCAACATGCCGGGCCGCAGCA
>DASTGO010000453.1:0-7111 GCA_035719045.1 Kineosporiaceae bacterium
CGGGCGGTGCCGGCAACCTGTCCGGCGCCCTGGACGCCCTGCTCGGCCGCATCCCCGCCGACGGCTACCTCGCGGTCACGGCCTACCTGGACCGGGACCGGCAGGCGGCGGCCGCGGCCCTGCGCCCGGCGCTGGCGGCCCGGACCGGCCGGCCGGTGACGTTCGGCTGGGGCCCGCGCTTCCTGCACTCCACCGGCCAGTTCCACAAGGGCGGACCGGCGCGCGGGGTGTTCCTGCAGCTCACCGGGGAGCCCGCGGCCGACCTGCCGGTGCCGGGCCGGCCGTTCACCTTCGGTCAGCTCATCGCCGCGCAGGCCACCGGCGACGTGCAGGTGCTGACCCGGCTCGGCCGCCCGGTGCTGCGGCTGCACCTGCGGGACCGGGCCACGGGGCTGGCCCAGCTGCTGCGACTGTTGGACGTCCGGGCCGGGGTGCCCGGGTGACGGGCGCCGCAGCAGGGCCGGCGGACGGGCGTACTGCCCGGCAGTCCGGGGTACGGGACAACGTTGGGATCGAGGCGGACGAGGTCGGATGAGCGTGCGGATCGAAGCCGGGGTCAACCCGCTGCGGGACCCCCGGGACAAGCGACTGCCCACCATCGCGGGGCCGTGCGGGCTGGTCATCTTCGGGGTCACCGGTGACCTCGCGCGGCGCAAGCTGATGCCCGCCGTGTACGACCTGGCCCACCGCGGCCTGCTGCCTCCCGGGTTCGCCCTGGTCGGCTTCGCCCGCCGGGACTGGGCGGACGAGGACTTCATGCGGATCGTGCACGACGCGGTCCGCGAGGGCGCCCGGACCCCGTTCCGGGAGGACGTCTGGCAGCAGCTGGCCGCCGGGATCCGGTTCGTCTCCGGCGACTTCGGGGACGACCACGCCTTCGACCAGCTCGCCACCGTGGTGTCCGACCTGGACAAGATCCGCGGGACGGCCGGCAACCACGCCTTCTACCTCTCGGTGCCGCCCGGGGCGTTCCCCGTCGTGGTCAAGCAGCTGGCCCGGTCGGGGCTGTCCGCGCAGGACGGCGAGGGCTGGCGCCGGGTGGTCATCGAGAAGCCGTTCGGGCACGACCTGACGTCCGCCCGGGAGCTCAACGAGATCGTCGGCTCGGTGTTCCCGCCGGACTCGGTGTTCCGGATCGACCACTACCTGGGCAAGGAGACCGTCCAGAACCTGCTGGCGATGCGCTTCGCCAACCAGATGTTCGAACCGGTCTGGAACGCCAACTACGTCGACCACGTGCAGATCACCATGGCCGAGGACATCGGGATCGGCGGCCGGGCCGGCTACTACGACGGGATCGGTGCCGCCCGTGACGTCATCCAGAACCACCTGCTGCAACTGCTCGCCCTGACCGCGATGGAGGAGCCGGTCTCCTTCGACGCCCGCGACCTGCGGATGGAGAAGGAGAAGGTGCTGTCGGCGGTGCGGGTGCCCAAGGACCTCGCTCTGCACACCGCGCGCGGCCAGTACGCCGCCGGCTGGCAGGGCAACTCCCCGGTCGTCGGCTACCTGGAGGAGAAGGGCACCGACCCGAACTCCATCACCGAGACCTACGCCGCGATCCGGCTGGACATCGACACCCGGCGCTGGGCCAACGTCCCCTTCTACCTGCGTACCGGCAAGCGGCTGGGCCGGCGGGTCACCGAGATCGCCGTGGTCTTCAAGCGGGCGCCGCATCTGCCCTTCGAGCGGACCGCCACCGAGGAACTCGGCAAGAACGCGATCGTCATCCGGGTCCAGCCGGACGAGGGGGTGACCATCCGGTTCGGCTCCAAGGTGCCGGGCACGGCGATGGAGGTCCGCGACGTCACGATGGACTTCGGGTACGGGCACGCGTTCACCGAGTCCAGCCCCGAGGCCTACGAGCGGCTGATCCTCGACGTCCTGCTCGGCGAGCCGCCGCTGTTCCCGCGGCATGAGGAGGTCGAGCTGTCCTGGCGGATCCTCGACCCGATCGAGGAGTTCTGGGCCACCCAGGGACGGCCCGACCCCTACCCCTCCGGAACCTGGGGGCCCGCCTCCGCCGACGCGATGATGGCCCGCGACGGCCGCAGCTGGCGGCTGCCGTGACCGGGCGCACCGGTGGGGACCAGGACGCCCGCCGCCGACCCCAGCTGACCGTGACCGCCCGACGCCCGACCGGGAGCCCGCGATGATCATCGACCTGCCGGACACCACGACCGGGGCGATCGCCCGGCATCTGGTGGACCTGCGCGAGTCCGGGGGCGCCGTCGCCCTCGGCCGGGTGCTCACCCTGATCCTGGTTACCGAGGACGCCCGGGCCGAGCCCGCGATCCGGGCCGCGAACGACGCCAGCCGGGAACACCCGTGCCGGGTGATCGCCGTGGTCCGGGGTGAACGCCGGGGCAGCAACCGGCTCGACGCCCAGATCCGGGTCGGCGGGGACGCCGGGGCCAGCGAGGTCATCGTGCTGCGGCTGTACGGCCCGCTCACCGATCACGGGGACAGCGTCATCATCCCGTTCCTGCTGCCCGATGCCCCGATCGTCTGCTGGTGGCCGGGCACCGCGCCGGACGTCCCCGCCGAGGACCCGATCGGGCGGATGGCGCAGCGCCGGGTCACCGACGCCTCGATCTCGAAGAACCCGGCCAAGGCGCTGCTGCAGCGGGCCAGCCGGCACGCGCCGGGTGACACCGACCTGGCCTGGACCCGGACCACGCTGTGGCGGGCCCTGCTGGCGGCCGCACTGGACCAGCCGCCCTACGAACCGGTCACCGGGGCCGTCGTCACCGGCGCCTCGGACAGCCCGAGCACCGACCTGCTGGCGGCCTGGCTGTCGCTGTCCCTGGACTGCCCGGTCCGGCGGGTCAAGGGACCGGTGGGCAGTGGCCTGACCAGCGTTGTCCTCAAGCGCCCGAGCGGGCCGGTCGACCTGGTCCGGGCCGACCGCAGGATCGCCACCCTCACCCAGCCCGGGCAGCCCCCGCGCCACCTCGCCCTGCCGCCGCGCCAGGACGCCGAATGCCTGGCCGAGGAGCTGCGCCGGCTCGACCCCGACGACGTGTTCGCCGAGGTGGTCACCCAGGGCCTGCCACAGCTGGGCCGGCGCAGCAGGGGAACCGCGGTCCCGCTCTCCCCCGACGCCGACGGACCGGACGGCGATGACGGCGACGGCGACGAGCCGGGCGGTCCGCCGCCGGCCGCAGACAGCCACGACCAGCCGGCCGAGAGCAGTCCGGAGCCGGTCCGGTGAGCGCGCCCCTGGTCGTCGTGCATGCGACGGCGGAACTGCTCGTCCAGGCCGCGGCCGCCCGGCTGGTCACCCGGTTGGTGGACGTCCAGGCCGCGACCGGGCACGCGCACGTCGTGCTCACCGGCGGCGGGACCGGGATCGCCACCCTGGCCGCAGTGGCCGCCACCCCGGCCCGGGACGCCGTCGACTGGTCCGCCCTGGACGTCTGGTGGGGTGACGAGCGGTTCCTGCCGTCCGGGCACCCCGACCGCAACGAGACCCAGGCCCGGGCGGCGCTGCTGGACCACGTCCCGCTGCCGCCGCACCGGGTGCACCCGATGCCCCCCTCGGACGGCCCCTTCGGCGCTGACGTCGACGCCGCCGCCGAGGCCTACGCCGCGGAACTGGCCGCAGCCACCCGGCCGGAGGACCACGCCGACGTGCCGTCCTTCGACGTCCTGCTGCTCGGCCTCGGCCCCGATGCACACATCGCCTCGCTGTTCCCGGAGCATCCGGCGCTGTACGAGGAGGACCGCAGCGTGCTCGGCGTCCGGGGATCACCCAAGCCGCCGCCGGTCCGGATCACGCTCACCCGCCGTGCCATCCAGCAGGCTCAGGACGTCTGGCTCGTGGTCGCCGGCGCGGACAAGGCGGGTGCGGTCTCGATGGCCCTCGGGCAGGCCGGGGAGGTCGCGGTCCCGGCCGCCGCCGCCCGGGGACGCCGCGGCACGCTGTGGCTGCTCGACCGGGCGGCCGCGGCTCAGGTGCCCCCGGCGCTCACCCGTCCCGCGAGCCCCTGACCGCGCCGGGGCTGGCCCGGACCCCCAGCACCTGCCCCGGACGCACGCAGGCGGCGTCCCGTACCCGGCCTCGAGGGACCTGGTACGGGACGCCGCCTGCGTTTCGGGATGCCGCCTGCGTTTCGGGACTGTCCGCCGGCCTGTCCCCGCGGGGTGGCCGCTGCCTCAGCGCAGGCTGGTCACCGGATGATCTTGCGGGACCGCAGGGCGTCGAGCGCCTCCTGCAGGATCGCCTGACCGTCGGCGTCGCTGCGCCGCTCCTTCACGTAGGCGAGGTGCGTCTTGTAGGGCTCGTTGCGCGGCGGGGACGGCGGGTTGTGCTGGTCCTGGCCGGCCGGGAAACCGCACCGGGGGCAGTCCCAGGTCTCCGGGGGCTGGGCCCCGGCCTCCTCGGAGAAGCTCGGCTTCGTCTCGTGCCCGTTCGCACACCAGTACGAGATCCGGAGGCGGGGAGCGGCCTCGCCGCGCTCGGCCTCGCCCATCGGACCTGCGCCTACCCGGCTGCCGCGGATCGCATTACCACTGGCCACCGAAGGGTTCCTTCCCTGTCTGCCGGACCGCCGACACCCGTCGGCCCGGTACTGCTGGAGTTCCGGTACTGCTGAAGTGCTGAGCGGCCCCCGTCCACCGCGGCGGAGCCCCCACCGCCGCGGTCACGGCCTCAGGCGTTGAAACGCTCCATGATGCCGAGCAGCACGATGACGACCGCCCAGAGCATCCCCATCCCGATGGTGAAGCGGTTCAGGTTCCGCTCGGCCACGCCGGAGCTGCCGATGCTGGAGCTCACCCCACCACCGAACATGTCCGACAGGCCCCCACCACGGCCCTTGTGCATGAGGATCAGCAGGGTCAGGAACAGGCTGGTGATCACCAGCAACACCTGCAAGATGATGCGGACTGCAGTCACGATCGTCCCTTGTTGGCCACTTGTCGACTGTCGGCTAGGTTCGCCAGGTTGGTCACCCCGGGATGGGGCACGCCCCCCTCAGCGTAGGCGATGAGGGGGGCGTCGTAGACCAACCGGGTCAGGCGGTCACGTGCGAGCGGTACCGGGCGATGGACGCGAACTCCCCCGCGTCCAGGCTGGCGCCACCGACGAGAGCCCCGTCCACGTCCGGCTTGGCCATGATCCCGGCGATGTTGGCGGCCTTCACCGAACCGCCGTACAGCACCCGCACCCCCGCCGCCAGCTCCGGCGAGTACAGCTCGCCGAGCCGCTCACGGATCGCCCCGCAGACCTCCTGGGCGTCGTCCGGGGTGGCCACCTCACCGGTGCCGATCGCCCAGACCGGTTCGTAGGCGATCACGGCGATGGCGGCCTGCTCGCCGGGGATGCCGGCCAGCCCGCCCTCCAGCTGGGCCAGGGTGTGGGCGACGTGGTTGCCGGCCTTGCGGACGTCCAGCCCCTCGCCGATGCACAGGATCGGCCGCATCCCGTGCCGGAACACGGCCTTGACCTTGGCGTTCACCTGCTCGTCGGTCTCCGCGTGGTACTCCCGGCGCTCGCTGTGCCCGACCACCACGTAGGTGCAGCCGAGCTTGGCCAGCATCTGCCCGGAGATCTCGCCGGTGTAGGCCCCCGCGTCATGCGCGGAGACGTCCTGCGCGCCGTACTTCAGGCCGAGCTTGTCCCCGTCCACCAGCGTCTGCACCGACCGGATGTCGGTGAACGGGGGCACCACGGCCACCTCGACCTCGGTGAAGTCGTGCTTGGCGTCGTCGAGCGACCAGGCCAGCTTCTGCACCAGGTGGGTGGCCTGCTGGTGGTCGAGGTTCATCTTCCAGTTACCCGCCATCAGCGGGGTGCGGTCGGTGCCGCTGCTTGCCACGACAGTTCCTCTCGTCAGGGCCGGCGGTCAGTCGGTGAGGACCGCGATGCCGGGCAGGGTCTTGCCCTCCAGGTACTCCAGTGAGGCGCCGCCACCGGTGGAGATGTGGCCGAACGCCTTCTCGTCGAAGCCCAGCAGCCGCACCGCGGCCGCCGAGTCGCCGCCGCCGACCACCGTCAGCCCGTCGACCTCGGTCAGCGCCTGGGCGACCGCACGGGTCCCCTTGCTGTACGGCTCCAGCTCGAAGACGCCCATCGGGCCGTTCCAGAACACCGTCCGGGTGTCGGCCAGCCGGGAGGCGAACAGCTTGGCGCTGTCCGGTCCGATGTCCAGGCCCATCCGGTCGGCCGGGATGGCGTCGGCGGGCACCACGTCGTGGGCCGCGTCCGCCGAGAACGCCTCGGCGGCCACCACGTCGACCGGCAGCACGACCTCCACACCGGACTCCTCGGCCCGCCGCAGGTAGCCGCGGACCGTGTCGAGCTGGTCGGCCTCCAGCAGGCTCTTGCCGACCTCGTGGCCCTGCGCGGCGAGGAAGGTGAACACCATCCCACCGCCGATCAGGATGCGGTCGGCCTTGCCGAGCAGGTTGTCGATGACGCCGAGCTTGTCCGACACCTTCGAGCCGCCGAGCACGACCGCGTAGGGCCGCTCGACGGCGCTGGTCAGCCGGTGCAGCACCTCGATCTCGGCGAGCACCAGACCGCCGGCGGCGTGCGGCAGCCGCAGCGCGACGTCGTACACGCTGGCCTGCTTGCGGTGCACCACGCCGAAGCCGTCGCTGACGAACACGTCGGCCAGGGCGGCGAGCCGGTCGGCGAACGCCCCCCGCTCGGCCTCGTCCTTGCTGGTCTCGCCGGCGTTGAACCGCAGGTTCTCCAGCAACGCCACCCCGCCGTCGGCCAGACCGGCCACGGCTGCGGCAGCGGACTCCCCGACCGTGTCGGTGGCGAAGGCGACGGGGGCGCCGAGCAGCTCACCGAGCCGGGTCGCGACCGGGCGCAGCGAGTACTTCTCCTCCGGCACACCCTTCGGGCGGCCGAGGTGGGCGACGACCACGACCCGGGCCCCGGCCGCGGACAGCCGGCTGATGGTGGGCACCGAGGCGCGGATCCGCCCGTCGTCGGTGATCGTCGGGCCGCCCTCGCCGTGCTCCAGCGGGACGTTGAGGTCGCTGCGGACCAGGACCCGCTTGCCGCGCAGGTCACCGAGATCGTCGATGGTCTTCATGGGACTGCTTCCCTCCCTAGGGGTTCCGGCCTCCGCGCAACACCGGCCGCGGCCCGCGG
>DASTGO010000454.1:0-3433 GCA_035719045.1 Kineosporiaceae bacterium
CCGCCACCGGCCAGGACGTGTGGACGCAACTGCGCGACCAGTTGCCCACCCCGCCCCCCGGGCCGTCCGCACCGGAGCACGGCGATGGGTCCGCGGCCGGACAGAGGGTCGTTGCCAGGCGAACAGGTGCCGCGATTCTGCTGCGGCAGCGGCTGCTCGGCGACACGGGCGGTGCGCCCGCACCGGTCCCGGCCCGGGCCGGTGCCGACGAGCCGTCCGGGCTGGCTGATCCCGGACTGTTGCCCGGTGAGCTGGACGGCTGGCCTGATCTCGCCGACGGGCCCGATCACGCTGATTGGGCGGATCTCGCTGACATGCTCGAGCGTGATGACTGGCTGACGTCTGCCGAAGCTGCGGGTACGCCGCCGGTGGTCAGCGGTGACGACTCCGGTTCAGGGGCCGGTGCCGGTCGGGCGGCTGCGGGGGGAACTGCTCCCCGGGCGGCGTATGCCGAGGCGCTGAAGGTGCTTCGGGAGGCCTCGTTGCGCGGGGATGACCATCACAGTGTTCGTGTCCTGCTGTGGGTTTTGTTCCGGCGGGGTGATCCGGTGGGGGGGCCCGCGTGGGAGGAGCATCCCGAACTGGTGGGGGTGTTCCCGACGGTGCCGGTGCTGGCGGTGCTGCCGGGGCTGCGGCCGGGCCGACCGGATTCTCGGGAACTGGCGGATGCCCGGAACGCGCTGGGCCGGCAGGTGGTGGGGGCGCTGTGGCGGTCGGTCGAGGCTGGCACCGCTGACCCGGGGAATGTCGCGGAGGTGGCGCGGCAGGTAGCGGCGGCGGTGACCACGCAGGCTCCAGGCATCCCCGCTGCCCCGGACCGGTACTCCGGGGTCGACCGCACGCTGACCGCAGGGGTGGCGCGGGCGTTCATCGACCAGACCCTGACCGCCCTGCGGGAGACGGCCGGGGCGGACGCACCGGTGGTCGGGTCGGTGGAGCGCCTGCACCGGAATGCGGCGAGAACCATTCGCGGCCTCCGCTCGAGCGGCAGCCAGGACGGGCCGCGGCGGGTCTCCTGGCAGACGCTGCTGGGCGAGTTCACCTCCGGGGTCGACGCCGCAGCCGGGCAGCAGGCGTGGGCACATCTGCGGCGGTGGCTGCTCGGCGACACGGGCGGTGTGCCGGCTCCGGTCCCGCAGAACGCCCAGCGCGGGGAAGCATCTGCCGGCGTCAACGGGCAACTGATGGGAGTCGAGCAGGAAGGGCTCCTGGCCCGGTGGATCCTGGACAGGGACCTCCCTCAGGAAGGGCCGGAACAGCGCGCAGCCCGGGCGGTCCTCAAGAGATGGCTCGACGAGAGTGGCACCCACTGGCCGGAGTGGCAGAAGCGTCCGGAGCTGCTGGGGGTGTTCCCGTCGGTGCAGGCGCTGGGGGCATTGCGCTGGCCGGATCCGAACAAGCAGGACTCCCCGCAACTGGTGGACCTGCGGGACAGGCTGGGCCGGCAGGTGCTGGGGGCGCTGTGGCGGTCGGTAGCGGCGGACCGCGCCGTCCCAAGCGATGTCGCGGAGGTGGCGTGGCGGGTGGCGGTGGGGGTGACCACACAGGCCCCGGACGTCCAGGGTGACCGGAACCGGTATTCCAGGGTCGATCGCGCGCTGACCGCGGGGATGGCGCGGGCGTTCATCGACCAGACCCTGACCGCCGTGCGGGAAACGGCCGGGGCGGACGCGCAGGTAGTCGGGTCGGTGGAGCGCCTGCACCAGACGACGGAGCGCGCGATGGTCCGCTTCCGAAACTCCTCGAGCACGAAGGGGCTGCTGCGGGTGTCCTGGCGGAGGGTACTCAGCGGCTTCTTCTCCAGAGTCGATGCCGTTGACCGGCAGGTGTGGACCCACCTGCGCGACCGGCTGCTCACCAGCGGCAGCCGCGCACCCGTCCCGGCACGGCCCGGCCCCGGCGAGCCGTCCGGCCAACTGCCCGGGCCGGCTGATCCCGGGCTGCTGCCCGACAACCCGGACGACTGGCCCGATCTGGCTGACTGGACCGAACTCGCCGACCTGCTGGAGGGCGACTGGCAGGAACTCGCCGACCCGGTGGACCTGCCGCTGACGCAGCCCGTGGCGGGTTCGCCGGGTGGACCGGAGGCGAGCCCCGCCCGGGAACCTGCCCTCGACCAGGGCGGACCTGACCCGGCGTGGCTGCGGCGGCTGGCGCCGCACAACCAGCCCCCGTCAGCGCCGGCCCCGACCGCCGGACAGCCGCCCGCCCCGACGGACGCTCCGCAGGCCTCGCCCCCACCGGATCGCACACCCACCGATCCCCCACCCACCGCGGGCCTCCCGCCCGGGGTGTCCTGGGGTGGGTCGCGCAAGCGCACCCGGGGCGAGGCACACCAGCCCGGCTCGGGCGGCAAGCGCGTGCCACGACAGCAGGAATCACGACAGCAGGAATAGGGGCCTCCCGAGGGGAACTCCCGCCCAGAGCCGGCCGACACGCTCGGGCACCGGCCCCCGGCCTGATCACGGCACAACGTGCGGCTGCCGTACCGGCCATGGTGTGTCCGCCGGTGACCAGTGACAGGCTGGGTGTGACGCCGCTCACCCATCCCGGGGACGGCGTATCGAAGGGAGGGTTCGATGTCCACCCGAACGCAACCCTGGCCCGCCGGGACACCGTGCTGGGCCGATCTCATGACACCGGATCAGCCGACCGCCGAACGCTTCTACCGCGCGGTGCTCGGCTGGACCATGCAGGACACCGGCGCCGACGAGGGCCACTACGCCCTGGCCATGGTCGGGGAGCACTTCGCCGCCGGGATCGGCACCCCGCCGCCGGACCAGCCCGCAACGCCACCGGCCTGGACCACCTACCTGGCCAGTGACGACGTGGACAAGACCTGCGACGCGATCACCGGTTCGGGGGGAATGGTCCTCGTCCCGGCGACGGACGTCGGGACGGCCGGCCGGATGGCGGTCGCCCAGGACCCGACGGGTGCCGTCTTCGGGGTGTGGCAGGCCGGCGACATGATCGGCGCGACGATCGTCAACGAGCCGGGCGGCATCGGCTGGAACGACTGCCGCAGCCGGGACCCGCAGCGGGCGATGGAGTTCTACTCGGCGGTGTTCGGCTACACGTACACCCCGATGGAGGGCGGCGAGGCGTACTGGACCATCGACGGCGCCGGACCCGGGAACGCCATCGGCGGCATCGGCCAGGTCGACCCGTCCACCCCTGACGACATGCCGGCGCACTGGATGCCGTACTTCGTCGTCGCCGACGCCGACACCGCGGCAGCGGCTGTGACCGCGAACGGCGGACAGGTCGCGGTGCCGCCGTTCGACACCCCGTACGGGCGGATGTCGGTGGTCACCGACCCGCACGGCGCGGTGTTCACCATCACGGGGATGCCGGAACCGGCCCAGGAGGGCTGAGCCGGACCGCGCGGCGCGGGACGGGTGATCCGGGGGCCGGCTGGGATCACCCGTCCCGC
>DASTGO010000455.1:0-7456 GCA_035719045.1 Kineosporiaceae bacterium
CCTTCCGCTCGGGGAGCAGCTGCCACGGATCTGCTGACCCCCTCCGGCTGGGTCGTCATGTGGCGCAGGCGGTGACGCCTGCCCCGTCGGGCGCAGGAGCCGGTGAGGACAGGAGTGGCTCCGGCACGGAGGCCGCAGGATCGCGCACGCTGCAACCTCCGTGCAGGAGCCGGTCGGTCAGGACTTCCCGAAGCCCGCGGCGACGATGTTGGCCTGGACGGCGCTCTGGAACTTCACATCCCGGAAGTACGTGTCCGGCGCGTTCTTCCCGTCCTCGGTCATCCCGTAGATCCAGCCGGACGCCCGGTACGTCGGCGTCCCGTTCGCCGCCGAGAAGTCGACGCTGAGCGACTCGTCGCCGGGTGAGGCCGCCCCGGCCGCCAGCCCGGCGCTGGCCACAGCCAGGGCAAGTACCCCGGCGAGCAGGCTGCCGACCCGCCATCGGCGCAGTCGTGAATGACGCATGCCAGTCTCCCTCAAGCGGTCAGCGACAGCGGGACCCTGCCCAACTCGGTCTGGACGGGTGGGGCGGGTGCACCGCCGGCGTACAGCGGTGCACCCGCGGGAACCATCTGCCTCAGCCCGCTGGTGTCAGGTAGACGGCGAAGGCGTCGTGGGAGTCCTGGAAGTTCAGGGACACCGTGATCGAGCCCGAGCCGGTGTTCATCGTCTCGTTGAACACCACCGGTGGGGACTGCAGCTCGGACTGTTCCGGGATCCGCTTGACGACGACCTTGACCTTGCCTCCGCCGGACAGCCAGGGCACCGCCGACAGCCCGCCGAAGGTGACGTTCTTGGTGCCCCTGACGCCTTCGCTGTCACCGATGATGGCCACGGCCTGCTTCTTGGTGGCGTCCTCGGCGGCCGAGATCGCCGTGCTGCCGACCTGCCCCGAGGTGTTGACCAGCATGCCGCTGAAGTCGGCGTAGGACCGCATCACCCAGTAGTTGCCATTCGTCCACACCTTGCCGTCCCTCTCGCCGAGGGCACCGGTGAGGTTGGGGGCTAGGCAGCAGATCCAGTTGCCGCGCATGGCGTTGTCGTAGTCGGACTGGGCGAACCGGGCCAGGTACCAGGCCGTCATGCCGGCGGTCTGCCGGTCGGCCGGCTGGTACTCGTTGGCGGACAGCGGGAGTTCCTTGACGCCCGCGGCCTTCATGGCGTCGTTGAGTGACTGGCCGACGTCGACCGGGTCGTCCACGTCGCCCTCGTCGTGGTTGGTGATCCAGTCGGGGAGCGTCCCGGCGGCCTTGACGTGCTCGAACCAGGTCTTCCACATCTCGGGGGCCCGCTGCGGGGTGAAGGCCAGCGACGGCCCGACGATCTCGACGTTGAGGCGGCGCAGCTCCTTGGCCGCGGTGTCCCACATCTGGAAGTACTGGGGGCTGTTCGTCCCGCGCTTCCAGAAGACGTCGATGTCCGGCTCGTTGTAGATGTCGTAGGAGAACTTCAGGCCGGTCTTCTGGAGTTCGCCGACCACGGCGTCGATGAAGGCGATCCAGTTCGAGCAGTCCCCGTTGTCGCACGGATAACGGGTGTTGCCCGGCTGGCCGCCGTCGTTGCCGTAGATGTCGCTGAGGATGACCTGGTACTGCGCGTGGTACGGCGGGCGGGTCAGCCGCTTCGCCTGCGCGATCACGACGTCCAGCTGGGCCTTGGTCTGCGGGCCGTACTTGTAGCCGTCGCCGCCCCAGCCGCGACTGACGTGGCCGCCACCGCGGAAGGCGGTCATCCCCAACGGCAGCAGGTACTCATCCGGCGGCTGCGAGCCGTCCGCGTTGAAGCCGTAGAGGAAGCCCTCACCCACGGCGTTCACCGGCTTGGTGACCGAGCCGAGGTCCACGCTCAGCCCCGGACCCTGGCTCCTGGTCGTCGGCTTCACCGTCGGCAGGGCGGCGGTGGGCGCGGGTGCGGGCGTGGAGGTGGTCGTCGTCGGTGCCGGGGTGGTCGAGGGGGTCGGGGCCGGTGTCGGGGTGGCCGAGGAGGTCGGTGCCGGTGCCGGTGCCGGTGCCGGGCCGTTGCACCGGACGCCGTTGAGGGCGAAGTTGGCCGCGCCCGCGTCGTTCTGCTTGCGGAAGGCGACGAACCCGATCCGGGCCCTGCCGTTGGTGGGCAGGGAGCCGTTCCAGGTCGTGTTGCCCACCGTCAACGCGGCACCGCTCTGGGTGAACCTGCCGTTCCAGCCGGAGACCAGGCGCTGGTCGGCCGACGAGAGGTCGAAGGTGAGCCGCCAGTCCTTGACGGGGGAACCGGTGTTGGTGAGCGCCACCTCGGCCAGGTAGCCGCCCGGCCACTGGGCGAGCACTCGATAGTCGGTCGTGCAGGTGCCGGGGTTCACCGCCGTCGGGTCCGTGCCCAGCGCCCCGTCGGACGCGGCCGAGGCCACCTGGACGGCGACGGTGCCTGCCATCACCGTGGTGACCGCGGCGACCGCCAGCAACCGGCTGCGCAGGCGCCCCGACGAGCGCCGAGGCCCCCTCCACCCGGACCTTCCACCGCGCATCTCGGGACCTGATCCCGCTGCACCCGCAGCGGTGACCGGCCGTCCCACGACTCGTTCGGACATGACGCTCCCTTCCGACGACCAGGCCCGGCGGACCGTCGTGCCTGGTGATCGACGGGACAGGGCGAGATGGTTTCCCTTCGCCCGGCGGAACTCTGGGCTGTCGGGGATCAGCCGTACGTGACCGGGCAGCGGTGAGAACGGTTACAGTGGGTCCGTCGGGGCTACGGGTGAGTGAGGTGTGCTTCAGCTCATAAAAAAAGATCGCGAAACGGGGAAACCCTTCCGGTGCGTGCGGTGACTAGAGGCCGTGAGCGCCCGCTTCCAGCCTGCCGCCGTCCCGGGACCTGGCCTGTCTGCGCAGGGCGAAGCGGGCTACCCGCCGCCGCGTGGTGGACGTAGCCGTGGCCGCGCTGACCTGCTCGACCACACCCAGCCGCAGGCGGAACGGCTCGTCGGGAGCCCGCCGGGACGCGAGTCCCACGAGGAGTTCGCCGCCTTCGTCGACCGATACAGCACGAGCCTGGTCCGGCTGGCCTACCTCCTCCTGGGGGACAGTCACGCCGCCGAGGACCTCGCGGCAGACGTCTTCCTGGCCGCCTGGCGGCAGTGGGAACGGATCAGCAAGGTGGAGTACCCGCTGGCCTACCTGCGTCAGATGGTGACGAACAAGGCGGCCACCCGGCACCGCAACCGGGCCCGGGAGCGGCTCGGCCTGGAGCGGATGTTCGCAGGAGTGACCGAGACCGGGCACGACCCGGACGGCGCTACCGTGATCGACGTCCGGGCCGCCCTGCAACGGATACCGCCGCGGCGTCGGGCGTGCCTGGTGCTGCGGTTCGCCTTCGACCTCTCCGAGCGTGAGGTGGCCCAGACCCTCGGTATCACGATCGGAGCGGTGAAGAGCCAGACCTTCAAGGGACTGGCCCAGTTGCGCAAGGAACTCGGCGGCGTGGCGGAGTCTGGCGCCACGCCGGTGCAGGTTCCCGTCGAGTCCCCCGCGTCGGGGCATGGCTGGCTGGTGGCGCGTGGCCATGTCGACTGAGCCGCAGGACGAGGGCTGGGCCGCCCACCGGCTGTCCGCCGAGGCGCACGTCTTCCGGTTCGACCGGGCGGCGTTCCTCGCCCGGGTGATGTCCGACGTGCAGGCCTGGGACGCCGCCGAGGCCCCGGAGGCCGACCCGTACGGCGGGCGATCGGTCGCCAGGCTGCGTCCGGTCCCGGGATTCGGCACCCGCAGGGCCGTGACGACCGTCCGGAGGGAGCCGCGACCCCGCTTCGCCCCGGCGTTCCTGGCCGCCGCCGCGATCGTGGCCATCGCCGTCGGGGGCTCGCTCGTCCCCGGCCTGCACCTGTGGGAGTCGGGCGAGCAGAGCGGAACCGCCCGGGCGGCGAACAGGCCGCCGACCGTCAACACTGCGCCCCTGGCGCCGTCCGAGACCCCCGCCACCGCCCAGGCGAACCCGCCCGCCCCCACCCCCACGCCCACCGTGCCGACGGCGTCCGCGCCGACCAGTTCCGCGCCGACGGTCGCCCTGCCCAGTCATTTCCGGTGGACGTCAGGCGCACCCCTGGTGAGCGTGAAACCCGACGACGGCCACGCCGTCACGGGCATCAAGGACGCCTCGGTCGTGTACTACCAGGGCAAGTGGCATGTGTTCGCCACCGCCACGGGCGCTTCGGCCGCGACCCTCGTCTACCTCAACTTCACCGACTGGGCGGAGGCCGGTTCGGCCCCCCAGTACTTCCTCGACACGTCTGCCCTCGGCTCCGGCTACCGGGCTGCCCCGCAGGTGTTCTACTTCGCCCCGCAGAAGCTGTGGTACCTCATCTACCAGAGCGACGGCGGCGCCTCATACTCCACCAACCCGGACATCAGCAACCCCGGCGGATGGAGCGCGCCGAAGGACTTCTACCCGGGTGGGATGCCGGATCTGATCAGGCAGAACGTCGGCAACCGGTACTGGGTGGACATGTGGGTGATCTGCGATGACACCGACTGCTACCTGTTCTCCTCCGACCAGCAGGGCCACCTCTACCGAGCCCGGACGGGCCTTGCGGACTTCCCCAACGGGATGAGCCAGCCCGTCGTCGCCCTGGAGGACCCGAACCGGTCGAACCTGCTGAACTCGACGAGCGTGTACAAGGTCGCCGGGCTCGACCGGTACCTGCTCATCGTGGAGGCCGTCGGGCCCGACCGGAGGAGTTACCAGCGCTCCTGGACCGCAGACAGGCTGGACGGGCTGTGGACACCCCTGGCCGCCACCGAGTCCAATCCCTTCGCCGGCCTGGCCAACGTCACCTTCGGCGGCAACGTCTGGGCCGAAGGCATCAGTCACGGGGAACTCCTCCGCAGCGGCCACGACCAGACCCTCACCGTCGACCCCTGCGGTCTGCGTTTCGTCTACCACAGCCAGAGCCGCCAGCTCGGCCTGCTCACCCAGACCAACTCGGCCTGCTCGTAGGCCCGGCCGGGGCCGGTGCCGCACAGGGTGGAGCCTGCGCGGCACCGGCACCGGCACCGGGGGCGATCATGACGGGACGGTTGCGGGAGGGTGTCCGGGGCGGGCCGGAGGGTGCGCGGTCGCGTAGCGTGGGCCGGCGTGAGCGAGCACATCCCCGACTGGTCCGGGCGCGGATTCTCCACCCGGGCGATCCACGCCGGATCCGAGCCCGACCCGGCCACCGGAGCCGTCGTCACCCCCATCTACCAGGTCTCGACGTACAAGCAGGACGGTGTGGGCGGACTGCGCACCGGGCTGGGGGTGGGCTACGAGTACTCCCGCTCGGGCAACCCGACCCGCACCGCGCTCGAGGAGTGCCTGGCCGCCCTCGAGGACCCGTCCGGAGGGTCCCGCGGGTTCGCGTTCGCCTCCGGCCTGGCCGCCGAGGACACCCTGCTGCGTTCGGCGCTCGCCCCCGGCGACCACCTCGTCGTGCCCGACGACGCCTACGGAGGCACCTATCGGCTGGTCGCACGGGTGGCCGGACCCTGGGGCGTCGAGCACACCCCGGCCCATCTGGCCGACCCCGACGCGGTCCGGGCGGCGATCAAGCCCGGCGTGACCCGGCTGGTCTGGGTCGAGACGCCGACCAACCCGTTGCTGGGGATCGCCGACATCGCGGCGCTGGCCGAGATCGCGCATGCCGCCGGGGCCCTGCTCGCCGTGGACAACACGTTCGCGACCGCCTACCTGCAGAACCCGATCGCGCTCGGCGCCGACGTCGTCGTGCACTCCACGACCAAGTACGCCGGGGGACACTCCGACGTGGTGGGCGGGGCGCTGGTGGTCCGTCGTGGAGCGTCCGCGCCCTGGCTGGACGGTGTGGGCAGGGTCGGGGCGGACCTGGTCGAGCGGATCGCCTTCCACCAGAACTCGATGGGTGCGGTCGCCGGCCCGTTCGACGCCTGGCTGGTGCAGCGGGGGCTGAAGACGCTCGCGGTCCGGATGGAGCGGCACTGCGACAACGCCGAGCGGATCGCGGACTTCCTGCTCGGCCACCGCCGGGTCCGCCAGGTGCTCTACCCCGGCCTGCCCGAGCACCCGGGCCACGCCGTTGCCGCCCGCCAGATGCGCCGGTTCGGCGGGATGGTCAGCTTCCGGCTGGCCGGCGGCGAGGAAGATGCGCTCAACGTCTGCAAGCGGACCGAGGTGTTCACCCTCGGGGAGTCCCTCGGCGGCGTGGAGAGCCTGGTCGAGCATCCGGGCCGGATGACCCACGCCTCGGTGGCCGGGTCCGCGCTGGAAGTCCCGTCGGACCTGGTCCGGCTCTCGGTCGGTCTGGAGGACGCCGAGGACCTGATCGCCGACCTCGGCCGCGCCCTCGCCTGACCGCGTCCTCGCCTGACCATGAGCGCCGTGCTGTGCGTGGACGTCGGCTCGACGTTCACCAAGGCGGTCCTGGTCGACGACAGCGACGGCACCCTGCTGTCCACCGCGAGCCATCCGACCACCCTGGCCACGGACGTCCTCGACGGAGTGCGTGCGGTCCGGGAGGCGGCCGAGCGGCAGGCACTGGCACCGGGAGCCCGGGCGTCCGACGTGCTCGCCTGCTCCAGCGCTGGTGGTGGGCTGCGGATCGGCGTCGTCGGCTACGAGCGGCAGGTCACCGCGGAGGCCGGGTACCGGGTCGCGCTGTCCGCCGGGGGCCGGGTGGTGCACGTCCACGCCGGTCCGCTGGACGGGACCGGGATCGCCGCCCTGCGCGCCGCCCGCCCGGACGTCCTGCTGCTCGCCGGGGGCACCGACGGCGGCAATGCCGAGGTCCTGCTGCACAACGCCCACCGGATCGCCACGGCCCGGATCGCGGCTCCGATCGTGCTGGCCGGCAACGCCGAGGCCGCCGACGAGGCCCGTACCGCCCTGGAAAGGACCGGCCGCCGGGTCACCGTGGCGGCGAACGTGCTGCCGCGGATCGGTGTCCTCGACCCGCTCGGTGCCCGGACCGCGATCCGCGAGGTCTTCCTGCGGCATGTGATCGGTGGCAAGGGCCTGTCCCGCGGGCCGCAGTTCCGGCGGCTGATCCGCGCGGCCACCCCCGACGTGGTCCTCGCCGGCGTGGAGGTGCTGGCCGACGGCGCCCCCGACCGCGGCGTCCCCGGGGCCGGCGACGTCCTCGTGGTCGATGTCGGCGGTGCCACAACCGACGTGTACAGCGTCGTCACCCCGCTCGGGGAGGACGCCGTCCTGCGCCGGGACGTGGTGGCCACCCTCTGGCGGGCCCGCACCGTCGAGGGCGACCTCGGGATGCGCTGGAACGCCCCCGGCGTCGTCGAGGCCGCGTTCGCCGAACGCCTGCTCGATCCGCCTGATCAGGAACACCTCCGCGCGCTCGCCGCCCGGCTCGCCGCCGACCCCGGCCGGCTGCCCGCCGCGGACGATGCGGTGGGCGTCGCCGACGACGTCCGGCTGGCCCGGTTCGCGGTCACCGTCGCCGCCCGCCGGCACGGCC
>DASTGO010000456.1:0-9951 GCA_035719045.1 Kineosporiaceae bacterium
TGGAGACTCGGGGAAGGGAGCGGTACGGATGGGTGTGTCCGCAGTCGCCAGATACATGGCGTTCCCGCCGATGCCCCCGGCCGTGGCCCCGGCGGGCGCCGGTGCACCGGCCACGGGACTGAGCGAGCGGGACCAGCTGGCTGTGGTCGGCGCGCGCCCTGCGGCGCTGCGCAACGCAGCCCGGGTCGCCACCAACCTCGCGTCCTCGGATCCCGCCTCCACCGGCTCGGCCTCCGGGCAGGGATCGCTGGACACCTACCTGTAGGCGGGACGGATCAGGCACGCGCCGTTGGGCCGGGGAGTCGCTTCGGTCGGAACGCGGCTCCCACGGCGGGGCCACCCTTCCCCGGTCAGTGTTCTTGAGTGGCCGCCGCCCTTCCCCGGCCGGGTGTTCTTGCGCGGTCGGGTGTTCTTGCGCGGTCGGAAAGCGGGAGTCAGCGGGTGCGACTGATCTCGTCGGTGAGGAGCCTGAGGGAGAGGCTGTGGCGTTCGGGCGGCAGGCGCTCGAGGGCGGCCTGCGCGTAGTGGAGGCCGCCGGTCTTGTCGCCGGACTTGGCGAGCATGAGGCCGCGGTGTAGTTCGATGTGGGTGGCGAAGCGGGGGAGTGTGGCGGGGCGGGTGTGGTCGGCGGCCTCCTGTGCCGCAACAGCACGTTGCTCGTCGCCCAGACGGGACCAGAGCATCGAGGCGAAGGTGCTCATGCGCCATTCGGGGATCGCGAAGTCACTGATCTGCTCAGCGGATCCGACCTGGTCGAAGAGTCGCTGAGCTTCCTCCATGGTGGTGACGGCGGTGGCGTGGTCGCCGAGTGCTCCCGCGACGTGGGCGCGGGCCACAAGGGCGTTGAGACGGCCGAGACATGGGCTGTCGGACAGGGCAAGTGCCTGGTCGGCGAGTACGCGCGCGGTGGGGAGTTCGGCGGCCTCGTAGGCGAGGGCGAGGGCGGCACGGCCTCGGACCCAGACCCGGGTGGGCGTGTCCTCGGACCGGTCGGCGACGGAGGCCGCGAGCCGGTACCAGCGGAGCGCACCCCTGGACCCGTCGTTGGCCGGAAGGGTCTTGCCGTACACGGTCATCATGCGCGCGGCCGGTGCCCAGACCTTGGGGTCATTGACGAACTGCTGGAGGCGGACCATGTCGGCGACAAGGTGTGCGGACAGAGCGGCCGCACCCATGGTCATGTAGTCGCGGCCGTAGTTCTCGGCCCGGTCGCGCCACTGTTCCGCGGGGATGGGCTCGGTCAGCGCCTCGGTGAACGCACCGTGGAGTGCCTCGGACATCACCATGGGGGCGACGATCGCGGTGGCGAGGCCGGTCAGGAGCGTTCGGCGGTGCACGTCATCTCCTAGTGCGCGTTCGTAGGCCAGGACGACGTCGGAGGTGGGCGTGCGACGTCCGTTCTCGACGTTGGCCAGGTGGCTCTTGCTGAAGTGCGTCCTTGCAGCCATCTTCGACAGGCTCAGCCCTGCGTCTGCGCGGGCTTGCTTCAAAGATGCGCCGATGTCTGAGATCACCAGAACCTCACCTAGACCTTGAATACACGTGAATACGGCCAACGGATGCCCGTGATAGTACGGAACGGGCATTCTGACCGTTATGAGCAGTTCCCTAGCGTACGACGCTGACGGTGGTGCTCGTCACTGAACGACGGGGTCGGCGGCGCCGGACATGTAGAGAGCCCGCCGCTGGCCCCGTCCTCCACGAGATGCGCTGATGTTCGGGGCAAGGTATGGGCTCGCGCAGCATCTGCGCCGGGACGGCATGGTCGGCGTCGTCGGCCCCGGGCGTCAGTCACCTCACGCATGTGAGGTGACTGACCTCTTCCCCGTCCACGACCTCACCGGTGCCGGTCGGCTCCAGCGCACCGACGGCTGCCTCACGGGCCGGGTGATCGTCTGCGGCCCAGACGTTCGCGAGGACGACCATGGCGCACCACCGGGAGCCCGCCGTGTCGGTGGCCGGGGCGGCCGCCCCATGTCCTTCCCCTGCTCTGGTCGATTTGTTGCCGGACGTCGATGGCGACACCGTAGGCCTTCCGCGCCCTCCTGCAATGGGGTGCGATCAGGGCGGGCAGCTGCGGAGCGGAACTGCCCGTGGCTGCCACCGCCATCCACGCGATGTCACATCCGCGCGATCTCAAGGGGGGCAGCAGTGACGGGGAGGACTCCGGCCGCGGGCGGGTGTCGCGGCGACGGTGCGTTCGGTGAACGTGGGTCGGTGCTGGGGCTGCGGATTCCTGGTGATTCAGATCAGCCCGTGACGTTGATGGTGTTGCGGCTGTCGCTACCGGTGATGAGCGACGCGATCGGCGGGGGATTGCTGGAGGACGCGTTGACCGGCGAGCGGGACGGCTTCGGGTACGCGTTCTACGTGGATGAGCACCGGGTGGCGAAGGGTCTGCCGCGGAATGATCGGGCGGCGGTGTTGTCGGCCCGGCTGGGGCATGTGACCCGGGCGTGGTTGGCGGATCTGCGCGGTGACGTGCTGGTCCTGGGCTGTGACAGCCACCTGGATGACGTGAGCGTCCCGCGACCGGTGGTGGACGCGGCCGTCCGGTCAGGGCTGTTCGTCACGGGTGTGGAGGCGGCCTGGTGAACGGGTCGGATGTCCGTCCGGTGGTCGCCGGCTATGCGGCGGTTCCCGCGCAGGCGAATCCGGAGGCGGCGGAACGCCTGCTGGCGCACTGGCGGCAAGCCCTCGCGGCCTGGGCCCGGTGCGAGGGCTACGCCTTGGGGGCGGTGTTCACCGATGTGCGAGGCCGGGATGAGCGGGGCCTGTACGGGCTCGCGGAGTACCTGCGCCGGGACGACGTGGTGGGGGTGGTCGTCCCGGACATGGGGCATCTGACGCATGTCCGGTGCCTGGCGGGGGCGGACCGACACGTGGTGCAGCGGTTCCTGCGGTCGGCGGTGCTGACGGTCGGGCCCGGCATCGTGGAGCAGGGGTGACGGGCGGGTGCCGGATCTCATGGCGTTGCGGTTCCGGTGGTCCCGGGATCACCGGCCCCCGGTGCGGTACCGGGCACCTCGATCCGCCCGCTCTGGCCGATGCCCAGCGCCGTCAGCAACTCCGCCATCGAGCCGTACCGGGCGGCCGGGGGCAGGGACCGCAGGTCGACCAGCACCGCCTCCCGGGCACCCCGGGTGCGGGCCCGCTCGATCAGCTCCTCGGGGCCGACCGGGAAGTCCGGCAGCCCCAGCGCCGCCAGGAAGGCGTCCATCCGTACCCCGTCGTCATGGGTCATTCCCTGCGCCGTCGATGCCGCCATCCGCTCCCGGATGCGCTGCAGGTCCTGTTCCTCCCGCCACCGCTGCGCCGGCCCGGAGCCCTCACGGGGAGCGGTGACCTGCGCGTCGGGAACGCCGGGCCCGCCGGTCCGCCGGAGGTCGACGTCACCACCGGCCCAGGGTCCGGCCGCGGCGGGGGCCGACGTGGCGGGGGCGGCTGCACGCCGCTGACGGCGTCGGCGCAGCAGGCTGAGCAGGCGCATACCGGAGCCGTACCCCCATGCCGTCTCGGTAAACCGGACCGCCCCGCCCGCCGACGTCCGGCTGCGCACTCCGCGGCGATCCGTTCCGGGGATCCGTCGGGGCATGGTGGCGCCGAGAGTGCCCGTGCGGCACCGCACGATCAGACCGACCCCGAAACAGCTTGATCGACAAGGGGTTTCGTGGACTCCCTCCTAGCCTGGTCGGGAGGCACTGGTCGGGAGGCACGAGCAGGGGGCCCGCGGATGCGCGTTGGTGAGGTGCTGGGGGACGGCTTCGGACGGGTCTCGCAGGCCGTCCTGGCCGCGCTGGACGGGCTGACCCCCCAGGATCTGGCCCGGCGTCCGGACCCGGACGCGAACTCGATCGGCTGGCTGGTCTGGCACCTGACCCGGGTGCAGGACGACCACCTCGCCGACGCCTTCGACCGGGAGCAACTCTGGCTGGCCGACGAGTGGGTGGTCAGGTTCAGCCTGCCGCTGCCCGCCCGCGACACCGGGTACGGCCACCACCGCGACGAGGTGGCCGGCGTCCGGGTCCCGTCGACAGAGGTGCTGCGCGGGTATTTCGAGGCGGTGCATGCCCGCACCCTGGCCGACGTCGTCCCGCTGACCGAGCCGGACCTGGACCGGATCGTGGACACGTCATGGGATCCGCCGGTGACCCTCGGCGTCCGGCTGATCAGTGTCGTCGCCGACGACCTGCAGCACGCCGGGCAGGCCGCCTACCTGCGCGGACTGCTCCGGCGCACGGTCGGCTGACCGCCCGGGCTCCCCGGGCATGCAGCCGCCCGCCCCGCAGCACCTCGTCGAGCACGGCCGAGGCGTCCGCCGGCTGCGGCCGGAGATCGGGACCAGCGGGCATCAGGTCCGGCGGCCGGGCGGCCGATAGATCTTCGAGACCCGGCGACCACAGCCGGGCTGATCACGTGGGCGGGAGCCTCAGATGCGGGTGTGGACCGAGTACTTCCCCACGGGTGCCGTCCCGCCCACCGCTCTCCCGGCCGAACTGGACTCCCCCTCGACGCTGGTCCTGGTGTTCTCCGGGCTGACCGCGACCGAACTGGCCGACCCCGTGGCGGCCCTCCGGGGCGCCTTCCCGCAGGCGGTGATCACGGGGTGCTCCACGGCGGGGGAAGTGCTCGGCGGGACGGTCCGCGACGGCGGGCTGGAGGTCTGCGTGACCCGGTTCGACCGCACCCCGGTCACCCTGGCCGGTGCGCAGATCGGCCGGTCCGCGGACTCCTACATCTGCGGCCGCAGGCTGGCCGAGCAACTGGCCGCACCGTCCCTGGTGGGCGTGATGGTGTACTCGGACGGCCTGAACGTCAACGGGTCCCAGCTGATCAAGGGAATCAACCAGGGCCTCGACGAGCGGGTCGTGGTCACCGGAGGCCTGGCCGCGGACGCCGACCGGTTCGGGCGCACCTGGGTGATCGCCGACGACCGGCCGACCGAGGGCATCGTGGCGGCGGTCGGGCTGCACGGCGACGAGGTGGTGATCGGGCACGGATCCTGCGGCGGCTACGACATCTTCGGCCCGCAGCGCCGGGTCACCCGGGCGAAGGACAACGTGCTCTTCGAGCTGGACGGCCAGCCGGCCCTCGACCTGTACGAGCAGTACCTCGGGGAGCTGGCCTCGGGCCTGCCGGGCACCGGCCTGCAGTTCCCGCTGGCGATCTCCGACGGACCGCACGGTGACCCCCTGGTCCGCACGATGCTCGCGGTCCACCCCGGCAACCGGTCGATCACCTTCGCCGGGGACATCCCGCAGGGCTGGACGGCCCAGCTGATGCGCGCCAGCTTCGACCGCCTGGTCGACGGTGCCGCCCAGGCCGCCGAGACCGCCACCAAGGCCCGCACGGCCGGGGAATGCCTGGCCGTGGCGATCAGCTGCGTCGGCCGCAGAATGGTGCTCAAGCAGCGGGTCGAGGAGGAACTGGAGGCCGCACGGGACGGCCTGCCCTCTGACGCCCGGCTCGTCGGCTTCTACTCCTACGGTGAGATCTCCCCGCTGCCCTCCGGTCGCTGCGACCTGCACAACCAGACCATGACGCTGACCATGATCGGGGAACGGTCGGCGTGATCCCGACCCTGCTCGACCGCCAGCTGCGCCGGCTCGGCCTGGCCGCTGAGACCCCGCCGAATCCTCAGGAATGGCAACGGTTCCTGGACACGGTGTCCGCCACCTACGACGACCACGACCAGGACCGCTACCTGCTCGAGCGGGCGATGACGGTCTCCTCCGACGAGATGCGCACGCTGTACGACACCCTGAACACCGACCGGGAGCGGCTGCGCGCCGTGATCGACTCCCTCGATGTCGGGCTGATCGTCCTGGACGCACAGTTGCGGGTGGAACTGGCCAACCCGGAGGCGTCCCGGCTGCTCGGGGTGTCCGGCGAGGAGATCCTGCACTGGACCCTGGAGGATCTGCTGCGCTGCGGCCAGGACGACGACCGGGTGCGCGGCCTGCTGGCGGGCCTGCTGGCCACCGAGGACGGCACCCCGAGCGTGCGGGCCGGCTGCCACGACGCCAGGCTGCGCGGCGCCGACGGCCGGATCGTCCCGGTGTCGGCGAGCGTGGTGCCCGTCGAGCACCTCCGGACCGTGATGGGCGCGGTCATCGTGCTGCGTGACCTGTCCGACCTGCATCGGCTGGAGGTCGAGCTGCGGGCGGCGCAGAAGCTGGAGGCGGTGGGCCGGCTGGCCGCGGGGATCGCCCACGAGCTCAACACCCCGATCCAGTTCATCGGGGACAACCTGAAGTTCGTCCGGGACAGCATGTCCGGGGTGCTCGACGCCGTCGTCGCCGTGGGCCTGACCGGGCAGCCGGGTACGGCGAACCCCGCACCGACCGCGGTCCGTACCGAAGGCAGCGACCCCGAGGATCTCGCCTACCTGATCGGCGAGCTGCCCGAGGCGATCACCCAGTCCCTGGAAGGCGTGGACCGGGTCACCTCGATCGTGCGGGCCATGAAGTCCTTCGCCCACCCCGGGAACGTCACCGTCGCCCCGGCCGACATCAACCAGGCGCTGCGGGACACGGTCACCGTCGCCCGCAACGAGGTCAAGGGCCTCGCCGACGTCGAACTGCGGCTCGGCGAACTACCCGCGGTGGAATGCCTGGTCCACGACCTGAAACAGGTGTTCCTCAACCTGGTGGTGAACGCGGCCCACGCGATCGCCGACCGGCAGAAGACCCTCCCCGGCCGCGGCAGGATCACCATCGCCAGCACCGTGGACGACGACCACGTGGTCATCGACGTCACCGACGACGGCTGCGGGATGACCGAGGACGTCGCCGAGCACGCCTTCGAACCGTTCTTCACCACCAAGGAGGTCGGGCGCGGCACGGGTCAGGGGCTCGCGCTGGCCCGCAGCATCGTCGTCGAGGGCCACCACGGCACGATCACCCTGCAGTCACAACCCATGCGCGGCGCCACCTTCCGGATCCGGATCCCGATCCGCGAGAACTGATCCGCGGGAGTGGTCCACGGGACTGATCCGCGGGAGTGGTCCACGGGACTGATCCGCGGGGCTGATCCGCGGGGCTGGTCCGCGTCGGGTGACCGATCCGCAGCCGCGCACGCCGCCCCGCCGCGTCAACACTCCCCCGGTGAGTGCCGCCGAGCCCGAGCGCCGGGCGCCCGGGACGTCGCCGGTCAGGCGTGGGCGAGCTTGTCCTGGTACATCAGGGCGTCGGCACGCTGCAGCAGGAGGTCCAGGTCCCGTGGGGCCGGCGGACAGCTCACCACGCCGTAGCTGGCCCGCGGGGTCACCGCCGCCTCGGCGAGCATCACCGGCTGCTCGATGACCGACCGCACCCGCTCCACGAAGTGCGCCGGATCCCACTCCGGGCGGACGTGCCGCAGGAGCAGGACGAACTCGTCGCCGCCCACCCGCGCCGCCAGGTCCTGGCCGCGGATCACCCCGCTCAGCCGGGAGGCGACCACCTTCAGCAGGCCGTCCCCGGCGGCATGTCCGAGGGTGTCGTTGACCTGCTTGAACTTGTCCAGGTCGACGTACACCACGGCCACGGGATCCTCCTCGTCGGCCTCCCACAGCGCCTCGACGAGCCGTTCCTGCAGCAGCGCCCGGTTGGCCAGGCCGGTCAGGGTGTCGTGGGTGGCGGCGTGCCAGGCCTGGTCGTGCGCCCGGGCCAGGTCCCGCTGGCGGCGCTCGTCGGCGGTGACGTCCCGCCAGGTGATGACGACGCGCTCATGCCCGACCGGGGCCACGGTGTTGTCCCAGGAGGCCAGCCAGCGCCCCTCGCCGTCATGTTCGTGCAGCCGGACGCAGCGGGTCACCTGGTCGTTCAGGGCCTGCTCGACGGCGGGCATCAGGTCGCCGTCGCGCACGGCGGGGAACAGGTCGTACAGCTCCTCCCCGACCAGCTCCTCCGGCTCCCGGCCGAGCGGGGCGGCGCCCGCCATGTTGATGAGCACCAGCCGCAGCTCGCCGACCCGTTCCTGCTCATTGCGGACCACGTCGTAGATGGCGAAGGCGTCGGAGGTGGAGTCCAGCGCGGTCTGCAGGGTCGCCCGGGCGCTGGCGGCCTGCTCGTAGGCCTCCTCCAGCAGACGCCGTTCCCGCATCCGCTCGGTGACGTCCCGGCAGGTGAGCACCACGCGGTCGGTCCCGAAGCAGGCCGCCGTCACCTCCAGCGTCATCGACGCGGGCCCGGAGCCGACCGTGATCCGCTCCCGGAGCGTCCCTCGCCGGCCGCAGGCACCCGCCAGCAGATCCCAGATCCCGTTCTCCCGGGCCTGCGGGCTGAACTCGGCCAGTTCCCGGCCGATCAGCTCCCCAGGGGTGGCGGCCATCCAGCGGGCGGCGGGGGCGTTCATCAGCTCCGCGAACAGCCCGCAGACCGCGCCGGCGGCGTCCCGCTCGACCCGGTACACGGCGAAGGTCTCGTCCAGCGCCTCGACGGCGGCGCGGGCGACGCCCTCCTCGTCCTCAGGCATCCACCGTCCCTTCGCCGACGCCCCACCTTCTGGTCACGGTCATCGGCGATCCGACCAGGGAACTTGACGCTTCACTGCCCGGTGACCAGGTCCGCCGATCCGCTTGACGCAGCAGGCGGTCGGGGTCCGGCCAGATCGGCGGTGCGCTCAGGCCACAGGTCGGTGAAGTCGTTGCGCGGCGTCGGTGATCTCCCGGCGACCGGCTCCGGCCTGGTCAGCGGCCGGTCCGGCGGGCCAGGATGGGAGCGCCGCAAGACATGCGGTCAAGGCACCGGCCGTGCGGGCGCGAGCGGCGACCGGGGCGGTGCGGACGGGAGCGGACCATGCCCACGAGCACCAGCCGGAGCAGCGACAGCGTCAGGTCCGGGATCTTCCTGCTCGGTCTCGGGACACTGCTGATCACCGGATGGTGGTGGCCCGGAGTTCTGCTCGTGATCGGGGCGGCCCTCACCGCGGAGCGGCTCGTCCAGGGCAGGTTCCGGTCCGCGGGCGTGGTCGCGCTGGTGTTCATCGCGGTGCCGGTCGTCTTCTGGCTGGCCGGCCGGGTCGAGGTCCCGGGCAGTTGGGTGGCCGGGTTCCTGCTGGCCGCGGCCGGGATCGTCATCCTGGTCCGGGCGCTGCTGCCCGGGACCTCCGCCGGGGGCGCGCCGCGGCGGCGGTGACACGATCGATCGATGATCGGTTCGACACCTGACCCCGCCGGCCGAGGCGATTCCCCTCACGCCAGCCCCGGCACGGATTTCGGCCACCTCCCCTACGCCCCGGGAACGGCCCGGCTGCTCGGCCCGCTGCGGACCGGCTTCCGCTGGGTCAACCGGCGGTTCACCGGCCCGGTGTTCGCCGCCGGTCTCGGTCCCCTGCTGTCCAGCCCGGTGACCGGGTCGATGCTCGTGCTGCGGACCACCGGCCGGAAGTCCGGGCTGGTCCGAGAGGCTCCGCTCGGCTATGCCATCGTGGACGGGCGCGTCATGGTGGTTGCCGGCTACGGGCGGGACTGTCACTGGTTCCGCAACGCCCTGGCCGACCCCCGGGTCGAGATCGCCCTGCCCGGTGCCGTGCTCGCCGGGACGGCCGAGGAGGTCACCGACCCCGACCTGCGCCGGAGGGCCTTCCGCGAGGTGCTGCGGGTCGAGGGTGTGGTCGGGCGGCTCACCCTCGGCGATGTCGCCGCGGCGGACGACCTGCGGGTGGACGAACTCGCCACCGCCCTCCCGGTGCTGGCGATCACCCCGACGGCGGTCCGCCCCGGACCCTACGACCCGGGCGGCACCTTCTGGCGGATCCCGGCGCTGGCGACGGCCGCGGGCGCGGTCCTGCTCGCGGCCGGGCTGCGGCACGCCCGTACCTCCCGGGCACGCCGCGGCGGCCGCTGCTGCTGACCGGCACCGGCGGAACGTTCGGTCACGGTGGCCGGGACACCGCCGGCGCGACCAGGGCGAAGACGCCGAGCGGTTTCCCGGCCACCGGCCAAGACATTGCCGCGAGTATGCCCGT
>DASTGO010000457.1:0-23021 GCA_035719045.1 Kineosporiaceae bacterium
CGCCGACCCGGGAGGTCAGGCGGGCCGGGAGGTCAGGCAGGTCAGGGGGCCGGCGGCCGGGGCCGGGGGGGACGGACGCTCCGCGGGTCAGGCGGTCCGGGAGGCGCGGTCCCGGTCCTGGGCGTGCAGGGCCCGCACCACGGCGTCCCGGGCCTCCACGACCAGCCGGCGCAGGGCGGGCTCGGCTTCGGTGCCGTCCAGCCACCGGTCGGTGCGGTCCAGCAGGTCCGGCCCGGCGAGCAGTGTCGGGTAGAGGCCGGTGACGATCTGGCTGGCCATCTCGTTGGTGCGGTTCTGCCAGATCGGCGCGAGCGCGTCGAAGTAGCGCTCGACGAACGGCTCCAGCAGCACCGGGTCGAGGGTCCGGCCGAAGCCGCCGATCACCGCGGCCTGCACGGAGTTGGGCAGGCCGCCCTCGACGACGACCTGCTGCCAGGCCCGTTCCTTGGCCTCGGTGGTCGGCAGGGCGGCCCGGGCGGCGGCGGCGTGCACGCGCCCGGTCGCGGTGTCGTCCCGGGCGAGCTCGGTGTCGATCTCGGCCTCGGTGACCGCTCCACCCGCGGCCAGGGCGGCCAGCAGCCCCCAGCGCATCTCGGTGTCCACGACCAGCCCGTCGACAGGCAGGGTGCCTTCCAGCAGCCCGCGGACGGTGTCGAGCTGGCCGGGGGAATGGGCGTGCGCGGCCAGGGAGCGGGCGAACAGCAGTTGCGCGTCGCTGCCCGGCTCGGAGGACTTCAGCAGGTCGAACAGCCGGTCGGCGGCGTCCTCGACGGCCGCCACCCGGAACTCGGGGGCGACGTAGAAGGCCAGCGTGGTGGACAGCTGCCGCAGCAGGGTCTGCGCGACGCTGGGGTCGTCGACCGAGGCGATGTTGTTGAGCACCAGGTCGACGAAATCCCTGGCTCCCAGCTCGGCGTCGCGGGTCATGTCCCAGGCGGCCACCCAGACCAGGGTCCGGGGCAGGGAGTCGGCGAAGTCGGCGAGGTGGGCGACGGCGGTGGCCATCGAGGCCGGGTCCAGCCGGGTCTTGGCGTAGGCCAGGTCGTCGTCGTTGACCAGCAGCAGGTCCGGGACGGGCGTGCCGGCCAGTTCGGGGACCTCGGTCCGGGCGCCGCTGATGTCCAGCTCGACCCGGCGGGTCCGCTGCAGCCGCCCGTCCACCAGGTCGTAGCAGCCGATCGCCAGCCGGTGCGAGCGCAGCGTGGGGTGGCCGGCCGGTGCGGTCTGCTGGACGGCGAGTGCGGCGATCCGGCCGTCGGCGGTGCGTTCCAGCTGCGGGCTGAGGGTGGCCACGCCCGCGGTCTGCAGCCATTCGGCGGCCCAGGCCTGCAGGTCCCGGCCGCTGGCGGTGGCGAGCTCGGCGAGCAGGTCGGCCAGCCGGGTGTTACCCCAGGCGTGGGTGCGGAAGTAGCTGCGCAGCCCGGCGTCGAAGGCGTCCGCCCCGACCCAGTGCACCAGCTGCTTGAGCACCGACGCGCCCTTGGCGTAGGTGATCCCGTCGAAGTTCACCTCGACATCGGCCAGGTCGCGGATGTCGGCCACGATCGGGTGGGTCGAGGCGAGCTGGTCCTGCCGGTAGGCCCAGGACTTCTCGGAGCTGCTGAACGTCGTCCACGCCGACCGCCACGGTGTCGCCTCCGCCTGGCAGCGGGTCGAGGCGTACTCGGCGAAGGACTCGTTGAGCCACAGGTCGTCCCACCAGCGCATGGTGACCAGGTCGCCGAACCACATGTGCGCCAGCTCGTGCAGGATCGTCAGCGCGCGCCGCTCGACGGTGGCCTGCGGCACCCTGGACCGGAACACGTAGGTCTCGGTGATGGTGACGGCGCCGGCGTTCTCCATCGCCCCGGCGTTGAACTCCGGCACGAACAGCTGGTCGTACTTGGCGAACGGGTAGTCCACGTCGAACAGCTGCTCGAAGTGGGCGAACCCGGCCCGGGTCACCTCCACGACGTTGTCCGCGTCGAGGTGGGGCGCCAGCGAGGCCCGGCAGAACACCCCGAGCGGGATGCTGCGCCCGTCCCGTCCGGAAACCTGCAAGCGCACCACGTGATACGGCCCCGCCACGATCGCGGTGACGTAGGTGGACAGCCGCGGGGTGGTGGCGAACCGCCAGGTGGCCCGCCCGGGCCCGGCAGGGTCCGGTTGCGGCGTGGGGGAGACCGAGACCACCTGCCAGTGGTCCGGCGCGGTGATCGTGAAGGTGTAGGTGGCCTTGAGGTCGGGCTGGTCGAAGCAGGCGAACACCCGGCGGGCGTCGGCCACCTCGAACTGGCTGTAGAGGTAGACCTCCTGGTCGACCGGGTCGACGAACCGGTGCAGGCCCTCGCCGGTCCGCATGTACGCGGCGTCGGCCACGACGGTCAGCTCGTTGTCGGCGGACAGTTCGGGCAGCGCGATCCGGGCGGTGGAGACCACCTCCTCGACCGGCAGGCTGCGGCCGTTGAGCACCACCTCGTGCACCGCGGGGGCGATGAGGTCGATGAACGTGCCGGTGCCGGGCTCGGAGCAGCTGAACCGGACGGTGGTCACCGAGCGGAAGGTGTCCGTGCCGTCCCCGAGGGCGAGGGTGACGTCGTAGCCGTCGACCTGGAGCAGTTCGGCCCTGGCGGTCGCCTCGTCGCGGGTCAGGTTGATTCCGGGCACGGAGCGGTCCCTTCCTCGTACGTCTGGTTGTCGCGCGTCTGGTCGTCGTGCAGTTCCGCATCCTGTCACCTCCCTCCCTGCGGCGCGGAATGAGGATCCCGGCCTTGTCCTGATCGGTTCCCGTTGACGGGGAGTGGTCAGGGTGGGGCCGGCCGGCGGGTGGTACGTCCGATCAGCCCGGATCGTGCCCGGGGTATGGTCACTGACTGTCATGTGTGCGGGCCTGTCGGGTGCGGGGTGTGCCCGGGCATCCCGCGGGCTGACCGCGCAGGCCCACCTTCCGCCGACCGGCAGAACGGCTGAGGCCTGGAATGGCTCGCGGGGTGCGAGGGTTGACGGCGGTCGGGCGGCCCGTGGCGGCCCGTCCACCGCCGCCCGTCGTGACGTCCCTCCGCCGGCGGAGTCCGCCGGCCCGTACGCCGTCCACCCTGAACAGGAGCCCCCGCCGTGACCGACCGCGACATCGCCGACTTCTGGTTCGACCCGATCTGTCCCTGGGCATGGATGACCTCGCGCTGGATGCTGGAGGTCGAGAAGGTCCGGCCGGTCGACGTCCGCTGGCATGTGATGAGCCTGTCCGTGCTCAACGAGGGCCGGGACCTGACCGAGGAGTACCGCGACCTGATGGAGCGGGCCTGGGGACCGGTCCGGGTGGTGATCGCCGCCAGGGAGCTGCACGGCGAGAAGTACGTCCGGGCGCTGTACGACGCGATGGGCGCCCGGATCCACCCCGGTGGCCGAAAGGACTACGAGCTCGTGATCAGGGAGGCCCTGGAGGAGGTCGGGCTGCCCGCCGACCTGGCCGGCCACGCCACCTCCGACGCCTACGACACCCAGTTGCGGGCCAGTCACGCGGAGGGCATCTGCCTGGTCGGCGCCGACGTCGGCACCCCGGTGATCGCGGTCAACGGCGTGGCCTTCTTCGGCCCGGTCGTGACACCGGCACCGAAGGGCGAGGCCGCGGCCCGCCTGTGGGACGGCACCCTGCTGGTCGCGTCCACCCCCGGGTTCTACGAGATCAAGCGCACCCGGACCCAGGGCCCGGTCTTCGACTGAGGACGGCGATCAGGCCCGGCACGACCTGTCCGCGGTCCCGACTCGTGGGAAACGTGGCGGGACCCCGCCTGGCGATCCCTGGGGCCGGCGTGATGCGATCGAGCTCGCGAGGTGGTGATCGCGCGCCGAACGGCCCGGGTTCGCCCGCGGGCCGCGCGTCTACGGTGCGCCCATGTCCATGAGCCGCTCGGTGACCTGGGTCGTGCTCTGCGCCGGCCTGCTGACGACGGCCTGTACCGGCGGCAGTGGCGGGGGCGGCGACGTCACCGTCTCGCTCGGCACCCCTGCCTGTGAGAACGGGCTGATCGCCCACCGGCTGGGCCTGGCCGGGGGCGCGGTGCACGAGTTGGTCTGGAAGCCGTACTCCGCTGGTGCCCTGGCGCAGGCGGCGGCCACCCGGTCCGAGGCGCTCGGCGTGGCCCGGGAGGCCTCGAAGCTGGCGGCGGCCCAGCTCACCCGCGCCGCCGAGCTGGTCCGCAACTGCCCGGCCGCGTCGGTGATGGAGGAACCGCTGCGGACGGCGGCCTCCCGGGCCTCCGCGGCCGATGAGCAGCTCGCGCAGGGGACCGTGAACGCCGAACTGCTCGGGGGGCTGGACTCCGCGATGGCCGGGATCGAGTCCCAGGCGTCCTCCCTCGGTATGGCCGTGGTCGAGCGCACCCCGACCCGCTCGGAGCTGGCCGCGGTTGCGGCGGCCCCCAGCTGAGCGTCCGGGTGACCCGCCCGCGGCAGGGCCCTTGCTGCCCTGCCAGACTGGCCCCATGCGCGTGCACCTCGCTGCCGATCACGCCGGGTTCGAGCTCAAGGAGCACCTGGCCAAGCATCTGACCGCCGCCGGCCACGACGTCGTCGACCACGGCGCCCACGTCTACGACGCCGTCGACGACTACCCGCCGTTCTGCTTCGCCGCCGCCGAGGCGGTCGCGGCCGAGCCGGGCAGTCTGGGCGTGGTCGTGGGCGGTTCCGGCAACGGCGAGCAGATCGCGGCGAACAAGGTCCGCGGGGTCCGCGCGGCCCTGGCCTGGAGCACGCAGACCGCGCAGCTGGCCCGCCAGCACAACGACGCCAACGTGGTGTCGATCGGGGCCCGGATGCACACCCTCGACGAGGCGACCGCCCTGGTGGAGGCCTTCCTCGCCGAGCCCTTCAGCGGCGACGCGCGCCATGCGCGGCGGATCGGGGAGCTCGCCGGCTACGAGAACCGCTGACCGGTCCGGCACCCCCAGCGGTCAGAACATTCGGCGGTCGGAACATTCGGCGGTCAGAACATCCAGCTGTTGTAGGGGGCCAGCGGCCAGCCGAATCCCGCCGCGAGCTCCGGCAACCGCTGCGGTTCGGCCGGGACGGCCAGCCCCGCGGCGGCGACGGCGGCCAGGCTCTCCCCGCCGAGGTAGGCGGCCGCGAGTTCGCGGACGTCCAGCCGCAGGTCCACCGGCGCCGAAGTGGGGACGCAGGCCGCCCCGTCAGGACCACCCTGCAGCCGCCACCGGCCGGCGTTCCACGGGCACAGTTCGTCGGTGACCTCCAGGACGGCCTCCACCGGACGGAGGTACCGGCGGGCGGTCAGCGCGGCAGGCAGGTCGACGATCCGCAGCCACAGCCCGTCGGTGATCCGGGGCAGGGCGCCGCGCACGTCGACGAGCAGGTGGACCAGCGGATCGTCCAGCGGCTGGTCCCAGGTCTCCACCCTGGACGTGAGGTCGAGGTCGACCAGCCGCCCCCACAGCGCTCGCAGCGCCGCTGGGTCCCGGGCCACACATTCGCGGACCTCGACGGTCCCGTCCGGTCCGGCGTGGCTCCAGGACGCCTTCCGCCGGAACAGTGCGTAGCCGCGGACCGGCCCGCCGTCGTCGGCCTGCGCGGTCATGATGCGCAGGCTCTCCGCGCCCTGGCGCAGGCCGGGCTGGTCGAGCAGGAAGTGTCGGCGCAGTTCGGGAGTGCTGCGGGAGAGCATCCCGGGCCGATCCCCGCGGACCGCATCGTGGCAGTCGGCGACCAGCGAGGCGTGCCGGTCGACGTCCACCCGCTCCAGGCGCAGCCGGACGTCCTGCCAGCCCGGGACGTCGCGCAACTGGGCCCGGCGCGGGAGGGTGAACCGCTGGCAGCGTGAGGCCAGCCCGTAGCCGAACCGCCCGTAGATCCCGGCCTCCGCCGC
Organism: Kineosporiaceae bacterium; assembly: GCA_035719045.1. Taxonomy (GTDB): domain Bacteria; phylum Actinomycetota; class Actinomycetes; order Actinomycetales; family Kineosporiaceae; genus DASTGO01. The sequence goes on from DASTGO010000457.1 coordinate 5,858, forward strand.
GTACAGCACCGACACCGCCTCACCGCGCTCCTGCACCGTGCGCAGGTGGTGGGCGATCATCGAGCTCAGCACGCCCTGCCGCCGGGCCTTCGGGTGGACCCCGACCCAGGTCAGGCCGGCGCAGGGGAGATGGCCTCCCGGGACCGGCAGGTCCAGCGAGAGGGTGAGGTTGGTCCCGATGAGCCCGTCGCCGTCCGGGTCGCGGACCCCGTAGACGCGATCCCACTCGAAGATCTGGGTCGCGGGGTGGCTGTCGACGCCGGTGTCGTCGAAGCCGAAGGCCCACTGGTCGAGATCGAGGATGTCCTCGACGTCGGGTTCCGACAGCGCCTCGACCCGGTGGACCGGGCGGTCACCGGGCCGGCGGGAGGGGGTGGGGGCCGGGGCGGATCCGGCGGTCGCGGGAGAACTGTCCGGCATGGGGTGATCCTGGCACCGGTCCGGGTGAGCTTCGACGGCTTTTCACCGCCCGCTGCCCAGGTCCTCGCCGCCGGCTGCTCCATCGATCGCGTCGGCCACGTCGGCTGGTCCAGCGGCCGGCCGCCACGCAGCGTCATTACAGGTTGCAGAAGGGCAGGCCGCCGGACCTGCCCGGCCACTAAGGTCGCCCCGTGGCGGCCGGCGATCAGGCGGTGCCCCCCGGCAGGCTCCGGCACCGGGGCGTCCTGCCGCGGTGGCTGCGGGTGCGCCCGGTGGTGCGCCGCGCCGCGTCCTCGCAGCCGGTCCTGCTCCTGGTGCTGGTCGGACTCGCCCTGGTCTACGTCGTACTGAGCCTGTGGCGGCCGACCTGGTTCACCGTTCCGGTGACCTCGTTGTTGTTGCTGGTCGGCGGTTTCTTCCTGCGGCTGCGCCAACTCCTCCTGTACTACCTCGTGGTGGCCGTGGCCGTCGGGTTCGCGTGGGGGACCGGGGCCGGCCTGCCCGGGGGGATGGTCACGGTGGTCGTCACCGGGCTGCTCGTGCTCGCCTACGCCCGCAGCCGGGAGCGGCTGGGGGTGCAGGGGTCGGCCGGGGACTCGATGCTCGTCGACCTGCGGGACCGGCTGAAGGCCCAGGGCGTGGTCCCGCCGCTGGGTCCGGGCTGGCAGTGCGAGACGGTGGTGCGGCCCGCCTACGGGGACAGCTTCTCGGGGGACTTCCTGGTGGCGGCCCGCTCCGGCGACGGGCTGCGGCTGGAGATCGTCCTGGTCGATGTGTCGGGCAAGGGCCAGCAGGCGGGAACTCGCGCCCTGCTGCTGTCCGGCGCCTTCGGCGGGCTGCTCGGTGCCCTGCCCCGGGAGGAGTTCCTGCCGGCGGCGAACCGGTACCTGCTGCGCCAGCAGTGGCGGGAGGGGTTCGCCACCGCCCTCTACCTCGGCCTGGACCTGCAGACCGGTGCCTATCGGCTGTCCGCGGCCGGGCATCCGCCGGCGGCGCACTTCCACGTCGGATCGGGGCGGTGGACGCTGGTCGAGGACTGCCAGGGACCGCTCCTGGGCGTGCTGGAGGCACCGGTCTTCCCCGCGCGGACGGGGGTGCTGGAGCGCGGCGACGCGATGCTCCTCTACACCGACGGCCTGGTGGAGAACCGGGGCCGGGACATCGACCTGGGCATCGACCGGCTGGTCGGACAGGCGGAACGGGTGATCGCCCGTGGCCTGCACCTCGGGTCGGTGACCCGGATCGTCGACGGCACCCGCAGCAGCGAGACCGATGACCGGGCCCTGATCCTGATCTGGCGCTCCTGATCCCGCTCGGCCCCGGGCAGCGCGGAACCGGCAGCGCGGAACCGGCAGCGCGGAACCGGCAGCGCGGAACCGGCAGCGCGGAACCGGCAGCGCGGAACCGGCAGCCGGGAGGACGGTGATCCAGGGCGGGCGTTCCGGGGGATCCTGCCGGATGCGGTGACTCCCGGGCGGGGAAGGAACGGCGTTGGGTGTCCGGTCGGTGGCCGTCCGTCAGGTGACAATGGGCGGATGCTGCTCACGCCCGCCGAGCGCGACCGTCTGCTCCTGTTCACCGCCGCGGAACTGGCCCGCAGCCGTCGCGCGAGGGGGTTGCGGCTGAACGTGCCGGAGGCGATCGCGCTGATCGCGGACACGGTCTGTGAGGCGGCCCGGGACGGCGGCCGGCACGCCGAGGCGCTCGCCGCCGGGCGGTCGGTGCTGGGTCCGGACGACGTGCTGCCCGGGGTCGCCCGGATCGTCACCGAGGTCAAGGTGGAGGCCGTGTTCGAGGACGGCACCCGGCTGGTCGTGGTCCCGTTCCCGATCGGGGCGCCGGACGCCGGGGCCGGGGCTGGGGCTGAGTCCGCCGGGGCCGGGACGGCGGCCGCCGACGGGTCCGCAGCCCCCGTCGAGCCGGTCGAGGCCGAGAGCGAGGTGGTCGAGGTGGTCGAGGTCGAGGTGGTCAACACCGCGACCGTCCCGGTGTCGGTGACCAGCCACTTCCACTTCTTCGAGGCCAACCCCCGGCTGCGGTTCGACCGGGCCGCCGCCTACGGCAGTCATCTGGCCGTCCCGCCCGGGGCCAGCGTCCGGTTCGACCCGGGAACCCCGGTGCGGGTGCAACTGGTGCCGTTCGGCGGGGAGCGGGTCGTCATCGGGTTCTCCGGCCTGGTCGACGGCCCACTGGACGCCCCGGGGGCACGTGAACAGGCCCTGGAACGGGCTGCGGCACTGGGCTACCTCACCGTCGACCCGGCGGCGACCGCCACCGACGGGTCGGGGGGTGCGGCATGACCGCCCGCGGACACCTCGACGCGCCGGGGATCCCGCGACCGGGTGACCTGGTCGCGCTGGCCGACACCGGGCTCACCCTGCGGGTCGAGGACTCCCGTGAGCCGCGGGACGGCTATGCGCTGCTCACCGGGTTCGGCAAGACCGGCCGGGACGGGATCGGCCTGCGCGCGGTACGCACGGAAGGTTCCTGCGACGTCGTGGTGACGAATGTGCTCGTCGTCGACCCGGTGTACGGGGTCCGGGTGGCCAGCATCGGGATCCGGGAGGGCCGGATCACCGGGATCGGCCGGGCGGGAAACCCGGACACCACCGACCGGGTGGACGTCGTCGTCGGCACCTCCTCGATCATCGTGCCCGGGGAGGGGCTGATCGCGACGGCGGGTGCGGTCGACACCCACGTCCACCTGCTCTCCCCACGGATCTGCGAGGCGGCGCTCGCCAGCGGGGTGACCACCCTGCTCGGGCAGGAGTTCGGGCCGTTCTGGGGTCCGGGGGTGAACTCCCGCTGGGGCCTGGCCACCGCGTACCGCGCCTTCGACGCCTGGCCGGTGAACATCGGCTTCCTCGGCCGGGGCTCCTCGGCGAGGCCCGGCCCGCTGGAGGAGGCCCTGGAGGCGGGGGTCTGCGCGTTCAAGGTGCACGAGGACCTCGGTGCGCACCGCCGGTCCCTGGACACCGCGCTGACCGTCGCGGAGGAGCATGACGTCCAGGTCTGCCTGCACACCGACGGGCTGAACGAGAACCTGGCCCTGGCCGACACCGTCGCCGTCCTGGAGGGGCGGACCGTGCACGCCTACCACGTCGAGGGCTGCGGGGGCGGGCACGTCCCGGACGTCCTGGAACTGGCCGGCATCCCGTACGTCATCGGGTCCTCCACCAACCCGACCCTGCCCTACGCCCGGGACGCCGTCGCCGAACACGAGGCGATGATCGTCGCGGTGCACGGGCTGCGGCCGTCCCTGCCGGGGGAGCTGCGGCTGGCCCACGACCGGGTACGGGCGGCCACCATGGGTGCGGAGACCGTCCTGCACGACCTCGGGGTCATCCCGATCACCTCCTCCGATGCCCAGGGGATGGGCCGGGCCGGGGAGACGATCCGGCGGACGTTCGCGATGGCCGCGGTGAACAAGTCGGCCCGGGGCCCGCTGGACGGCGACGGCCCGGCCGACCCGGCGGCCGGTGATCCCGGCAGCGACAACGTCCGGGTGCTGCGCTACCTGGCCAAGCTCACGATCAACCCGGCGATCGCGCATGGGATCGACCACGAGATCGGCTCGATCGAGGTCGGCAAGCTGGCAGACCTCGTGCTGTGGCGGCCGGAACTGTTCGGCGCCAAGCCGTCCCTGGTGCTGAAGTCCGGGCTGCCCGCCTGGGGAGCGGTCGGCGATCCGAACGCCGCCGTCGACACCGCCGAGCCGCTGGTCCTCGGGCCGCAGTTCGCCGGGTCCGGTGCGGCGCCGGCGGAGGTCTCGGTGGTGTTCGTCAACGCTGCGGCGGTCCGGGCGAGTGCGGACCGGATCCCCACCCGCCGCCGCCGGGTCGCGGTCTGCGGGACCCGCGGGATCGGCCTGGACCAGATGCTGGGCGGCAACCACCGCACGGGACGGGTCCAGGTCCGGCCGGACGCCTCTGCGGTCACCCTGGACGGGGAGGAACTGCGGGCCGTTCCCGCCGATCGTCTGCCGCTGGCCCGGCTGTACCACCTTTGACGGCTCGGCCACGGGAGGCGCGCTGACCCTGCGCTAACCATCGGCTGACCGGGCGCGGAGGGGATCTCTTGCCGCTGAACCTCCGGCCGTCTTGCATGGTCAGGTGCCCTGTGGAGAACGGCACGAGATCTGCAGACCCTCCGGGAGATACGGACGGAGATCACGTGGGCGGCAACCGGTGACCGGCGCGACGGCGACCCGGCCGTCCCTTCAGGTGGGGGAGGGCCGGGTACTGCTGCGCCTGCGCCAGGTCGCGGTCGCCTTCGGTGCCGCGGGTGCCCTGCTGGCCTCCTGGCTGGTCGTGCAGGCGGTGATCGCGTCCGGTAACGACACCTTCGTGGCCAGGCTGGCCGAGGCAGCCCGCGACGACGGCCTCGGCCCGGTGGTCACCGGCCTGGAGAACCTGAACGACAAGCTCAACCCGCCCAAGGTCGGCGGAGCCCCGGACTCCACGCAGCTCAAGCAGTTGGCCACGGTCACCCTCCCGTCCCCGGTGCCGGTGACCCCGCGGGCGGTGACCCTGCGGCCGACGATCGCGCCCGTGGACACCCCCGCCCTGCCGGGTGAGGGGGTGTACAAGTCCCTGGTCTCGGTGGACGGGCAGCCCGCCGTGCAGGCCGCCTACCTGCGCCCGGACACCCAGCACACCTCCTACCTGTCCGCGGTGGTCTGGATGAGCGGGCGGCTGACCCGGCTGGTGCAGCATCCGGGCGCCTCCGATCCCGGGAGGCCGAGCCTCTGGTCGCAGCCGCCGGCCATCCCGGCCGCCGCCCGCGCGGGACTGGTCGCCACGTTCAACGGCGGTTTCAAGATCGCCGACTCCCGGGGTGGGTACTACGCCGACCACCACACGATCGGCACCCTGACGCCCGGCTCGGCCTCCCTGGTCATCTACGACGACGGGCACGCCGACATCGGGTCCTGGGGCGGCGAGGTCTCGATGACGCCGCAGGTGAGCTCGGTCCGGCAGAACCTCAAGCTGCTGGTGGACCACGGGCAGCTCGCGCCGAACCTGGACGACTCCGTGCAGTCGACCTGGGGGGCCACCCTCAAGGGTGCGGTGTACGTCTGGCGGTCCGGGGTCGGGGTCACCGCGTCCGGGGACCTGGTCTACGTGGCCGGTGACGCGCTGTCCGCGCACACCCTGGCGTCCCTGCTGCGGCGGGCCGGGGCGGTGCGGGCGATGCAGCTGGACATCAATCCCTCGTGGGTGTCGTTCATGTGGTACTCGGTGGGTGCCTCCCCGACGGCCGTGGTGCCGCACAAGATCGCCGGTTTCCAGCGGCCCGCCGACCGCTACTTCACCGACAACAGCCGCGACTTCTTCGCGGTGTACGCGCGATGAGGGACAAGAAGGGCTGCTGCTCCTGCCGGTCGAGGTGCTGCTGAGGGATTGCTGGAGCATCTGTGGGCTCTGACCGGCGACCTCGTCACCCCGTGACGCCCGGCACGCCGCGGGGAGGGCGACGTGATGGACGAGGATCACTCCCAGCGGTTCGCCGGTTCGTCTGCGCCCGGCGGCCACCACACGTACGCCGGATCGACATCCCACGACTGGTCGAAGACGTAGTTCGATCCCTCGACCCCGAGAAAGACCGGGTAGTACCGGCCGGCCACGAGATCGACCAGGACCGTTCGCCCGTGGCCCTCACCGCCGAACAGCTGCGCCTGCCCCTGGGGCATGTCGCTCCTGTGGCTACGGCCGGGCCGGGGGACCGTGCGTCACCCCGCGCCCGACCGATAATCAGGAACTATGCTCGAAAACCGGGACATGCGACAGGGGGAGCGTGCATGTCTCCCGGCTTCCTGCCGATGCTCCTGGTGTGAGCGACACCCTCGCGCGCTACCTCTCACGGCAGATCCGGGCTGAGAGGGCACGGCTGGGCCTGTCGCAGGAGGCGTTGGGCTCCCGGCTGGGCATGTCCAAGTCCGCTGTGAGTGCGCTGGAGACGGGCGTACGCAGCCTGCACGCTGCCGAACTGCCCGAGGTGTGCGAGGCCTTGGGGATCGACCTGCTGACTCTCCTGGCGCGAGCCGACGAGACCGACAAGCGACGCCTCGGCCTCTGATCCGAGTCGCTAGGCACGGTGTGGCTGTTCGTTGACGGTCCCGTGAGGTTGCGCGGCGCATCCAGGGACGATCAACGCGCAGGTCGCAGGCCAGAGCACGACCGGTTTCCGGGTGGTCCACCCATCGCTGGGGCCGCAGGGGCTGGACGCGCTGTCCCCTGGCGTTCGGGGGCGTCCTGGCCGGTTCGGGGCCCGCGTGGTGGTGGTCCGTCCCGGTTTCGTCCGGACCCGGATGACCGAGCGCCTCACGCCGGCCCCGCTGGCCACCTCCCGCGACGCGGTGGCCCGCCGGATGCTCGACGGCCTGCGGCGTGGCCGGACCGTCGTCTACCCCCCAGGTGACTACCCGTCGGTACGCCCACCGCCCGGATGCCCCCCGGGCTCCGGCCCGGAGCACCCGGACCGGTCCCACGCCAGGTTGCCGTACACCCCGGCGAGCCATGTACGCCGGGTGAGCATCGCGGGACGTGCGGTCGCTGGTTCACCTGAATGGGCGTCGTCCAGGTCTCATCCCTTACGTAGGGTTGAGGTATTCGGCTGGCGGTCAGCACGAAATCGGATATCTGCCCCGCACCTGCCCAATCAACGGTGGCATTCCGCGCTGGCGCCCGTCCATCCGGCGGCCACGTCTGCGGCAGCCGCCGGTCATCCCGCCCCGCCCTCACGAGGAGACGAAGAGAGAATGCTTGGTGCCCGTCGGTTGTTCTCACGTCGGAGGGTCTGGGCGACAGCCGTCCTGGCCGTCGTGGCCAGTGCGGCTGTCGGGCTCGTGGCGACACAGGCATCAGCGGCAACCGTCGACGTGAATGCCTGGTACGTGCTCGTGAACCGCAACAGTGGCAAGGTGCTGGACGACGCCGGCTTTGCCGCGAACGACGGTGCAGCGGTGGTGCAGTGGTCCCGTCATGACGGGACCAACCAGCAGTGGCGGTTCATCGACGCCGGTGGCGGGTACTACCGGCTGCAGAATCGGAATTCCGGCAAGGTTCTGGACGACTACAACTGGTCGAAGACCGCCGGTACCGACCTCGTGCAGTGGTCCGACCTGAACGGTGGCAACCAGCAGTTCAAGGTGGCGGATTCGCCGGACGGGTACGTGCGCCTGATCAACCGCTTCAGCGGCATGGCCGTCGAGGTCGCCGGGCTCGCCACCGCTGACGGGGGCAAGGTCGTCCAGTACTCGGACTGGGGCGGCGCTAACCAGCAATGGCAACTCGTCCCGGCCGGGAGCAGCACCCCGGCCACGACGGGCGGTGGTACCGCAAGCCCGACTCCCACCAGCACACCCTCGACCAGCACGCCCTCGACGACGGCGCCCTCCCCCGCGACCAGCGGTACCGCGAGCCCAACTCCCACCAGCACGCCCTCGACGCCGGCGTCGTCCCCCTCGACCGGCAGCAGTTCGACGAAGACCTTCATGGGTAGCAGCACGATGCTCATCGGCGGCTCGATGTCCGACTCCTCGGCGTCCGCCGCACCCTTCGACGTGCGCTACGCCTACGTGCACAGCAAGCCCGCGCCCTCGTCCGACTACTACTCGGCCAAGCTCTGCCAGGACGCGTGGACGAGCTGGTGGGGTTGCTGGCCCGGCAGCACCACGCCGCCCGGCTACTACGTGACCTGGTCGGACCAGCACGTGGCGCAGGCGACGTACAAGGGCGCATCCCGCCCGCAGAAGTCCCTCTGGACCTGGTACTCCTTGCGTGACCTCGGGGCCATGGGCGGCTGGGGCGACGGTCCGGGCGAGGTCGGGGCCATCAACCGGGCCGACCTGCTCACCCTGTACATGAACGACTACCGCTTCTTCCTCCAGAAGATCGGCACCTCGCACGACATGATCGACCTCGAGCCTGACTTCTGGGGCTACGTCCGGTCGCTCGGCAATCCGCACCAGGTCCCCGCACAGGTGACGTCCGCGAACCCGACCGACTGCGGATCGCAGGAGAACAGTGCCGCCGGCCTCGCCCGCTGCCTGATCGCGATGGGGCACAAGTACGCGCCGAACACCAGCGTGGGACTGCACCTCACCTGCTGGGACTGGCAGACCAACACCACGGCATGCGCCAAGGACTACCTGGACCTCGGCGCGCAGAACGCCGACTTCCTGGTCGCCGACGTCTCTGACCGGGACGCGGGCTGGTACGCCCAGCCGCAGAACGGGGGCCGCAACACCTTCTGGACCGACCAGACGGCTGCCGCCTTCCTGACCTTCGCCAAGACGACGACTGAGGCGGTGGGCAAGCCTCTGGCACTGTGGCAGATCCCCGTGGGCAACATGGCGCAGAACAACACCCTCAACCACTACCAGGACGACAAGGTCGACTGGCTCTTCTCGCACCTGAGCCAGGTGGCGAACGCGCACATCGTCGCCCTGCTGTTCGGTCCGGGGCAGCAGGAACAGACCACGGTCGAGTCCGACGGCGCAAACCTGATCAACAAGACGATCGCCTACCGCACCTCGGGCGGCACCGCCCTCCAGTAGGCGAAGGTGCCCGGCCGAACCCGATCCCGTCTGCGCGACGGGGTCGGGTTCGGCCTGCGCCGGCTGCCCTTCTGAGCCCGGCCCGGATCAGCCGAGCATCCGTGACAGCCAGGCCAGGACCTGCGGCTCGACGGACAGCCACACCCCCGTGTTGTGCCCGCCCGCGGTGAGCTTGATCTGGTCCACCTGCAGCGGGGGGCGCACGGCGGCCAGGAAGCGCTGGGTGGGCTGGTTCGTGGCGGGGTCACCGGCGCTGTAGACGGTCAGCAGGTGGACCGCCGGGGGAGTCTGGCGGGAGACCAGCCAGGTGGGGTCGTTGGCGTCCTGGAGGGTCTGGCTGCCCCCGAACAGGTCCCCCGTGGTGGAGTCGGTCCCGGTGGTGAAGTACCCGGCGAGCACCGCGCCGGCATGGAAGGTCTTCGGGAACATCAGGGTGAGCTTCGCGGTGCAGAACCCGCCCGTGGAGTAGCCGGTGATCCCCCAGGTGCCCAGCGGCAGGGTCCGGGTCTGCTGCGCCACGATCCGCGGGACGTCCGAGCCGAGCCAGGTGGCCACCTGCGGGCCGTTCGGGATGTCGGTGCACTCGGTGTCCCGGGGCATCGCCACGTTCATCGTCGGCAGCACCGCGATGAAGGGCTTCACCCGGCCCGCGGCCACCTCGGTGTCGGCGACCTGCTGCAACTGCAGGGCATGCAGCCAGGTGGTCGGGGTGCCGGGGTAGCCGGGCAGGAACTGCACCACCGGATAGCGCTTCTGCGCGTTCTGCGGCAAGTTGTAGCCGGCCGGCAGCAGGATCCAGACCTTGGCCCGGATCCGCGAGGCGGGGCCCTCGACCTCCTCCTCGATGAGCCGGCCTCCCGATCCGGGCTGGGCGGCGGGCAGCGGGCGAAGGCCCGGGATGTCGACGCTCGGCGCGCTGCCTCCCAGGTGGCTCGTGCCGCCGCCGGACGGGGTGTCGCCGTCCGGGACGGGGCCGGTGGCCGCGACCGGATTGCTGCCGAGCAGGTCCGACCAGGAGTCGTAGAGCGAGAACTCGTTGTTGACCAGGATCCCCGCCATCGCCACGGCACACAGCTGGCTGACGACGACCATGGCGATCCGCTGCGTCCAGCGCAGGGCCGCCTGGCCGCGGACCCGGCTCCAGACGAAGGCGGTCAGCCCGGGGGCGATGACGGCGGAGAGGACGGACAGGATCAGCACCGGAGTGCCGGTCAACGACATGGAGGATCTCCTGCGACGAGCGGGGCGGACCGGTGGCGACCCGGTCGGTCACTCTAGGGACGTCTGGTGCCTGGCCTGCGTTCACAGGTCACCATCAGGTGATGATCGGGTATCGACTGACCCAGCACCGCAGGTCAGCGGAGAGTGTACGCCTAACTGCGTAACGTTCCGTGATGGTGCGAGGCCCGGAGCCGGTAGCCCAGGCCGGGCTCACTGATCAGGTACCGGGGCAGGGCGGGGTCGGGTTCGAGGGCGATCCGCAACCGGCGCATCCCGTCCCGGATCGCCGCCGGGCCGCCGGCCGTGCCCGCGGGGTCGTCCCGGGCCGGGACCAGCAGCAGGCCCCGGCGGTGCACCAGCAGGGCCAGCAGCCGCCAGTCCGCGCCCGGAAGCGGGATCTCCCGGTCGTCGCGGCGGGCCGTCCGGGAGTTGAGGTCCAGGTCGAAGTCCGCGGTGGTCACCCGTTCGGGAACCGGGCCGGACTCCAGCGCGGCCGCCGCCTCCAGCCGGTCCAGCAGGGTGCGCAGCGGGAACGGCTTGACCACGAAGTCGGCGGCCCCCGCCTGCACGGCACCCAGGATCTCCCGCCCGCGCGGACTCTCCGCGAGCACCACGACCGGCACCCCGGGCCAGGCGCACAGCCGGCTGAGCGCGGTACTGCGGTTGCCGCAGGTGAGCAGGCGCAGCGCCCCGAGGTCCACGACCAGGACGGTCGGGCCGGCGCCGGCGCCCGCAGGGACCGGATCCCCGAGCAGGCCGGTGGCCGCCGTGACCACCTCCCAGTTGCGGGCCCGCAGGCTCACCGCCATCACCCGGACCAGCATCGGGTCGGCGCTCAGCAGGACCACCCGTCCCGCCCCCGGTCCCGCCACCGCGCGGCCTCAGCGTGCCTGCTGCCGACGCCTGTCCCGGCCGTGGCGTGCCAGCAGCGCCACCAGGACCCCGAGCGTGACCAGCGCCGCCAACCGGCCCAGATCTGCGGCGGAGAAGGTGAGCAGGGCGAACCGGTGCACGCCGAACCCGGTCTGCAGGGCCCAGCTGATCGCGCCCGCCCCGGCGGCCGCCACGGGTCTGGCCCCGGTGACGCAGGCGGCCACCACCAGGGCCACGGCGGCCCAGGAGGGCGGACCGGTGACCCGCAGCAGGTCCAGCACGGCCACCGCGGCGCAGACGAGGGCGAATGCCCGGGCCAGGGTGAAGCCCGGGTCCTCCCCGGGCAGCGGCAGCCAGGGCATCGGGGGCCGGGTGGCGGCCTTGCGGGACCCGGTCCGCGGAGCCTCCTCGAGTGGGTGCACGCTCCCAGTGCACTCTCCGCAGTCCCGGTCCGGCCGGTCCGTTGTTGCGTTGTTGACGGTGGCCGGGCGGCTTTTCACGCCCTGTTCACACCGGGACGGGTCCTGCTGCGGGTCCACCCCCGAGCCTGAGGGTGTGGTGTAGCTCACATCCTGGAGTCGTTCGGTGCCGGTATCCCTTTGTGATCGCCGTTCGTCCATGACGCGCCTGCCACCGAGGGAGGTGGCAGCCGGGCGGCGACGGACCCCTGCCGTCGCGCCCGATGAGCGAGGAGGACGCGATCATGGGCAGGAACGAGGGTCTTGTCGACCGGGGCATCCGGATCACCATCGCGATGGTGGCGCTGGTGGCCGGCCTGAGCACCGGGCTCGGTTCGCTGGTCAGCACCATCTTCCTGGTGGTGGCCGCGATCATGTTCATCACGGGCGTGGTGGGCTTCTGCCCGCTGTACACGATCTTCCGGATCAACACCTCCGGCGCCCGCAAGTAGGGCGATCCGCTCCTAGCACGACCCCACGGGAAGTCAAGAGCCGCAGGCCTGGCGGGGACGCCCCGCCAGGTGGCTACGGTTCGGCCCGTGGATAGTGTCGCCGTCTCCGCGCTGCTGCCGGCCGAGGTGCCCGGGCTCTACCGCTTCGCGCGGACCCTGGCCCCGGACCGGCAGCACGCGGAGGACCTGGTCCAGGACACCGTGATCCGTGCCCTGGAGCGGGCCGAGACCTTCCGGCAGGACTCCTCCCTGGCCACCTGGCTGCGCCGGATCCTGCACAACCTGGCCGTCGACCAGGCCCGCCGCCGCCGCGAGGTGCCGGTGGACGACCTGGTCGCGGAGGTGGAGGCACGGTGGAACGACGACGCCTACACCGTCGACGCCGCGACCGTCGTGGCCCGGGCGGAGACCCGGGAGGAATTGAGCGATGCCCTGATCCGTCTGCCGGTCATCTATCGGGCGGCGGTGGTGCTCCATGACGCCGAGGGGCTCACCGCACGCGAGATCGCCGAGGTACAGGGCATCGCACTCCCGGCCGCGAAACAGCGGCTGCGGCGCGGGCGGATGATGCTCGTGGACGAGTTGGCCCGTGGCGCCCACCGGCGCGAGGCGCTCAAGGGCATCCCGCTGCGGTGCGGGGACGCCCGGGCCCGCGTGGGGGACTACCTCGACGGGGAGGTCGACGAGCCGACCGCCCGCGCCCTGGAACAGCATCTGCGGGACTGCCCGACCTGCCCGCCGCTGGTCGCCGGGCTGGTCGGGACGACCACGGCCCTGCGCCGGTCCGGCGGCGTGCTGCGGGATCCCGACAGCGTGCTCCCGCCCGAACTCGCGGCCCGGGTGGCCGCCCTGCTGGAATCCGCCCGGGGAGGTCTGGCGGGCTGATCCCGGCACCCCGGATGCTGCGGGATCAGCTCGTCGGGCCGCCGGCGACGTAGAGCACCTGGCCCGAGACGAACGACGCCTCGTCGCTGACCAGGTACGAGACCGCAGCGGCGATGTCGTCCGGGACGCCGACCCGGCCGACCGGGATCTGCCTGGCGGCCGCAGCCTGGAAGTCCTCGAAGGTCATCCCCACCCGGGCGGCCGTGGCCGCGGTCATCTCGGTGACGATGAAGCCCGGCGCGATCGCGTTCGCGGTGACCCCGAACCTGCCCAGCTCCAGGGCGAGGGTCTTGGTGAAGCCCTGCAGGCCGGCCTTGGCGGCGGAGTAGTTCGCCTGGCCACGGTTACCCAGCGCCGAGGTGCTGGACAGGTTGACGATCCGGCCCCAGCCCGCCGTGGTCATGTACGCCTGCACCGCGCGGCTCATCAGGAACGAGCCGCGCAGGTGCACCCCGAGCACGGCGTCCCAGTCCTCCTCGGACATCTTGAACAGCAGGTTGTCCCGGATGATCCCGGCGTTGTTCACCAGCACGGCGGGGGCCCCGAGTTCCGCGGCGACCCGCTGCACGGCGGCCTCCACCTGGTCGGACTTCGAGACGTCGACACCGACACCGGCGGCGGTGCCGCCGGCCTCGCGGATCGCCTCGACGGTGGCCGCCGTCGAGCTCTCGTCCAGGTCGAGGACGGCGACGGCGAACCCGTCCCGGCCGAGCCGCCGGGCGACGGCCGCGCCGATACCGCGGGCTGCGCCGGTGACCACGGCCACGCGGGGTCCGGTGGCGGTCGGGGTGTCGGTCGGGTGGGTGCTCACGAGGGCTCCTGTCGGGTGGGGGCGGCCGGGGTCAGGACCGGCCGAGACGGTCGGCGTCCTCGACGTTCTGCAGCCGGACCTGGCCGCGGGCCACCAGCCTGTCGCCGTCGTCGAGGATGTCGACCTGCCACAGTTGCTGCGTCCGGCCCCGGTGCACCGGGGTGGCGGTCGCGGTCAGCGTGCCCTCCCGGACCGCGCGCAGGAAGTCGGTGGTGTTGCTGACCCCGACGACATGGCCGCGGTCGGCGTACCAGAAGGCGGCGCCGAAGCTGGCCGCGGTCTCCACGGCGGTGCAGTAGACCCCGCCGTGGACGATGCCGTGCGGTTGGTGCAGCTCGGGTCGGACCGTCCAGCGCAGGACCGCGCGGTCGGCGCCCAGCTGCAGGACCTCCATCCCGATCAGGCCGGTGAACCCGGTCCCGACCAGGTTCGCGCCCAGCTGGTCGCCGGGCTGGGTGGTGTCCGCTCCGGTGGTGGTCATGGGAGCTCCTGGGGGTCGGGTACCGGTGCCGGCGCGGCACGGTCCGTCATCGTAATCGGGCACTCCCGGCCACCATGCGGGCAGCTGCCATCCAGGACACCGTGCGGGGCGTCCGGCGACACCCCGGCACCGCCAGGACAAAACACCAGAAAGACGGCATGATCGGCTGTCCTCGACGTAGGCTGACCACCGCGCCGCCCGGTGTCGTGCGCCGATCCGGGTATGCCCAGTCAGGAGGTGCGTGATGCCGCGGACCCTGGGGTCGGGACCGGCGGCGGGGGTGCCCGCACCCGTCCGGCCGGAGCCGGCGTGGAGCGTCCCGCTGCCGGTGGGTCCGGCGATCTGGGCAAGCCTCGCCGCGGTGTCCCTGGTCGTGATGGCCGAGCTGAACCGGCTGGCCGCCGACATCCTGGACGCCGAGGGGGCGAGCTGGTCGTTCAGCGACGTGTTCGGGGTGTCGCGGGCACTGTCCCCGTGGAACGGCGCGGCAGCCTGGGGGGCCTGGGAGGCACTCGGCCGGACCACCAGCCACGTCCTCGGCTCGCGGGCCGACGTCCTGGTCCGGCTGCTCGACCTGCACGTGCTGGCCGATGTGCTGTTCGTCCTCGCCTACACCGGGCTGGCCGGCAGCCTGCTGCGCAGCTCGCCCTGGCTGGTCACCCTGGTCCGGGCGCTGGCCGCGGTGGACCTGCTGGAGGACGCTGCGGCGTTCGCGCTCGGCCTGCGGATCCGCGGCGGACATGCCACGGCCGGCCTGCCGGAGCATCTGATCGGCGTGGTCACCACGGTGAAGTGGCTGCTGGCGCTGAGCGCGCTGATCGGGGCGGTCCTGGTGGGCACGGGCCGGGCGGAGGCGATCCGGCGGCAGCTGGTCGATCCCCAGGGCGTTCTCCGGCCCCGCCCGGTCGTGGCCGGCGGGCCGACGGGTGACGCCGCCCCGCCCGCACCCGCCGCGGTCCGCAGCGGCACAGGTCCTGCCGGCACAGGTCCTGCCGGCACAGGTCCTGCCGGTACGGGTTCGGGTGGCACGGGTCCGGGTGGCGCGGGTCCGGGGGCGGCCCCGGCACCGCTGCGCCTGGCACTGGCCGCCGTGTGGTTGCAGCGGTTCTCCCTGATCGCCCTGGTCCCGCTCGCGGTGCTGGCGGCCGGCCCGGGCGGGGAGACCCTCGACCAGTTCCCGGACGTGGCCCGGTCGTGGACCGACGGGCCTGCCGGGCTCCGGTACCTGGGCTGGGCCTGTGCGGGGCTGGTCCTGCTGGTGGCGACGCTGCTGACCCTCGGCCGGCTGCGCAGCGACCGGGTGTGGCGGGAACGGGCCTGCGCGGTCCGCCGGCTCGCCGGCCCGGCCCCGGGACTGTGGGTGGCGGTGCCGGTGCTGGTCGGCCTGCTCGGGCTGGTCACCCGGCTGACCGGGCTGCCGGTGAGCTGGACCCCGCTGGTGGTGATCGCGCTGCTCAGCGGGCTGGTCCTGGCTGCCTCCTGGTTCGCGGGCAGGACCGCTCGGGGCCGCCGGCTCCCGGTCTACGGTCCGGACCTGCGGCTGGCCCGCGCCACCCTGGTCACCGGTGACGTGCTCGCGCTGTCCGCCGTGGTGGTGGCCGGGCTCGGGCTGGTCCGGGCGTACGCCGCCCCGGCTGCGGTCGGCGGCGCCCCGGCGGACTGGCTGCTGGTCCTGCTCGGGACGGCTTCGGCGCTGGCGGTGTGGCCGGTGGGGGAGCGGTTGCGCAGGCTGCTGGCCCGGCGTCCGGGGCATCTCGCGCCGCGCCTGGTGCGTGGGCTGTGGGAGGTGCTGACCCCGGGCAAGGGCCTGGACGTGCCGACGGCGGCGGGGCGGGGGATGACCGGTCTGGTCCGGTTCCGGCAGGGGGTCCGGCTCGGGCTGGCGGCGGCCGCGGTCGGCCTGCTGTTCGCGGTCGGTGCCACGCCGGTGTGGTCCGCGCACACCTTCGGCGTCCTGGCCTGCGCCCAGTCGGCGATCACCGGGCTGGTGCTCCTGGTCGGGGTGATCGTCGTGGTGTCCCGCGACCACCTCCCGCTGCCGCTGTTCCGCTGGCTGGGCCTGCGCAGCACCCCGGTGGTAGCGCTGATGGCCGTCTCTGCGCTGGTGGTGTCGTACCAGACCTCCGACCCCGGGCTGCACGGCGTGCAGGGGATCGGCCGCACCGGGGTGACGGCGCCGGACGCGCGGCCGACCCTCGCGGACGCCTTCTCCGGGTGGCTGTCCCGGTCCTCGCCCTGTGACGTCACGGTCGCGGCCGGGCCGGGGGCGCCGCCGGTGACGGTGCGGCCGGTGCTGTTCGTGGCGGCTGACGGCGGCGGGATCAGGGCGGCCTACTGGACGGCCTCGGCGATGTCGGCGATCGCCCGGGACGGCGGGGCGTGCGGGCCGCATGTCACGCTGCTGTCCAGCGGGGTCAGCGGGGGTTCGCTCGGGCTCATGCTGTCCCAGACCGCGGCGGATCCGATGCGTGCGGTGCGGCGGCTGGCCGACCAGGACGCCCTGGCCGCCGCCGGGCTCGGCCTGCTGGTCCGCGACAACCTGGCCACGCTGACCGGGTCCCAGCTGCCGTCCTGGCTGTCCGGCGGGCTGTCGGCGTACCCGTCGAACCGCTGGCAGGACCGGGCCGCCCTGATGGAGGGGATCTGGCAGCAGCAGGCCCCGCAGTTGGGCGACCGGTTCCTGGCCGAGCGACCGGGCGCGGTGACCGGGCCGCTGGTGCTGAACTCCACCTCGGTGGGGACCGGCTGCCGGGTGCTGGTGTCCCAGCTGCGGTTCCCGGCCTCCCGGCAGTCGGCCGGCGGCACCGGCCCGATCGACCCGGCCTGCCGCAGCGGGGCCGCACCGCTGCCGGCCACCTTCGACCTGCTCGCCGACTACGCGGCGGCGCCCGGCCGGTCCGGGGCGGGTTGCCTGGGCGACCTGAGTGCGGCCAGCGCGGTCATGCTGTCCGCCCGGTTCGCGTACGTCACCCCGTCCGGGGTGGCCGGTCCGTGCGGACCGTT
>DASTGO010000458.1:0-2299 GCA_035719045.1 Kineosporiaceae bacterium
ATCCACAACCCGCGGTCGACATGAGACCGCCGAGCTGCGGCGCCTGCTGTGGTCTCGTCGGGCACGTGCATGGGCGCCTGTTCGCTCGCGCGGGTGTTCAGGAACAGGTTCTTGGCGTGGGTGGGGTCCTCACCTCGGTCCACGTTCGCCTCCGTTAGGCCTTCGACGAAGCTGATCTCATCCTGCCCGACCGGGGCCCGAGAGCGATCTTGAATCGCAAGTGTTCATCGGCTGGAGAAGCCCTGGTGAACCGGCGGATGCCGTACGACAGCACCCGAGGCCTGCGACTCGCGGCGGCAGCATGCCGCCACTGACCCGGTGTCTACGCGGCTGTCATGGCGGCAGCTGCGCCGTTCACCCGAGTTCGCGCCTCGGTGTGGTCGGCCCTGCGACCGTGTCGGCGGGGGTACGGTCCGCGGCGTTGGCGTACTCCCCCGACCGGTAGTTGCAGGGCGATCTGTCCGCGGCCGGGACGGCGCCGGCCGCGGTGTCGTTCGGGTCGCTGCCGGGCAGGGGTGTGCATCCAGTCCAGTTCGGCCAGCCACCATTCCCACACGGCCCGTTCGGCTCCGATCCGCCGGGCTCGGGCCGCCAGCACGCCGTGCACACCGAGGACCTTCGCGGCGGTGGTGCGGTGCCGGCGGCTGCCCGCCGACCAAGTCCGGCCTTCAGGTCCGGGACGGGCGAGCCGATGGGTGTGCAGCAGGCGCAGGCCTCGCTGAACCGTCGCCGGTGCCCGGCCGGTGACCTGGGCCAGCTCGTCCACGGTCGCAGCTCCCCTGGCCTCGACTGCCGCGTAGAGCGCACCGAGTGCATGGCCGAGGCCTCCGGGACTGCCGGTGAAGACGTCATGAGCCTGGGCTGCCAGGCGGTGGGACAGCCGCTGCAGCCAGGCGGCCCGGCGGGTGAGCGAGTCGGCGGAGCGGGCGGAGCGGAGGGGGTGCACGTAGTCCCGCCCGGGGGGCGGGACTACGTGTGACCGGGCATCGTCCACCCCATCTGTGGATGAACCTGCCGGGCTCGTTTTCTCCGCGACGCCTGCGTTCTGGGGTTGGGTCGGCAGCGCCCACGCGGCCGCACGCGGACCGGCGGCGGGTGCCAGCGGGGACAGCCAGTCGTCGTCGACCAGCCGCTGCAGGGCGGTCCTGGCGGTCTCGCGGCCGATGCCGGTCGCCATGGCCACCGACCGGATGTCGAGGTCGACGTGAGGCCGTACCGCGGTCAGCGCGATGGCGCAGGCGTGGTCGAGGACCCGCCGGTCGGCGGCACCGCCGGGCCGGGACCAGCGGCCAGGGCAGGCGTCGGCGCGGACCTGCAGGTGAGTGACGGCCGCGAGGACGGCGTCCAGGCGAGCAAGGAACTCGCTGTCCTCCCCTGCGGCCTCGTCCGGGCCACAGGCGGCGACGTAGGTGACGGCCTGGGCCCACTGCCGTGCGAGCAGCATCTGGCGTTCGCTTGCGCTGCGGGGGCTGCGGACAGGCTCACCGGGGCGCAGCCGGACGGTGCGGGCGTGTTCCAGGCCGGGGGCGGTGGGCAGCAGCTCGGCCAGGTCACCGAACCGCCAGCGGGCACGAACGGCGCCGAGCAGCACCGTCCACAACACCGCGGACGGGTCCGCGTCCGGGGACAACGGGGTCTCCAGGGCGCGCCGCGAGCCGGCGGGAAGGTTGCGGCGCGGGCCCAGCAGGTGCTTGTGGCCATCGTCGTCGACACCGATGCCGTGGTGGCCACCAGCAGGGGCGGGTGCCGCCACCGGGCCCACGATGGTCAGCAGGGCGTCCAGGTGCGCTTCGGTGGCCACCGGGCGGGTCAGCACGTCCCAGCCGCCGCGAACGATCTGTGAGTGGCCCCCGGCACGGTGCGGAGCCCCCGGCGGGCGAACACATCCGGTGGCGGGGTTGAGCAGCGGTGCGGCGTCCAAGGTAGGCAGGCGGGCCGCCAGGGCACGGGCCACCGCGGCCACCTGACCGGCCGCCGCGCCCCCGGCGATAGCGACCCATACGTGGCGTCCGCCGCCGGGGCCGGACCGGGCGACCAGATACGGGATTCCCGCCGCGCCCAGCCAGGCCGTCAGCTGCGCCTGGTCCTCCCCCACCGGCCCCCGCGCCGCGTCGAGGTCGAAGGCCAGCAGCCGGAAACGGCCCGCCCGGTCGGCCAGATACACCGCGTACGGCAGCGACGGCTCAACCTTCGTGACCGCCGCCGTCGTGGGATACACGTTGCGGGGCCGACCCGTGGCCGGGTCGACGTCGGCCACACGCACACGCGGCCGCGGTGACACGTAGGCGACAGCAGCCCA
>DASTGO010000459.1:0-3603 GCA_035719045.1 Kineosporiaceae bacterium
CTCCGTCGGCGGGGTCGCAGGGGCCGGCCTGTCCCAGCTCGCGCAGCTGTACCGGCAGCAGGTGCTGTCCGGCAACGCAGCCGCGGCCACCGGGGGGACCGGCCAGGTCGCCGCGGGCGGGAGCGTCCCGGCGGCTGCCGGCGCCGATCCGGCCGCCGCGGCCCGGGGCAGTGACTTCGCCGCCGCGATCGGCAACGGCCTGAACGGCCTGGAGCAGCTGGACAAGTCCACGTCCTCGCTGGCGACCAGGGCGGCGACCGGTGACCTCAAGGACGTCCAGGACTACGTGATCACGGCCATGCAGGCCCAGACGGCGACGGAGCTGACCACCACCGTGCGCAACAAGGCCCTCGACGCCTTCAACGAGATCATGAGGATGCCGCTGTGAGCGCGCGAACCGGAGGGCACGGCGAGCGAACAGGAGGGCACGGCGCACGCGGCCCGCGGCCCGCGACACCGAACGGGGGGTCGCCATGGCCGGCCGCCTGACGCAGACGCTCGGCCGGGCCCGCTCCCTGCTCAAGGGTTTCACCCCGGGTCAGCGCGGCGTGATCGTCGTCGCCGCCATCGCCCTGGTGTTCGGGGCCTTCCTGCTCACCCGCTGGGCCGCGCAGCCGACGTGGACACCGCTGTACACGAACCTGTCCGGCAGCGACGCCAACGCGATCGTCGAGCAACTGCGTGCGGACAACGTCCAGTACCAGCTCGCCGACGGCGGCGCGACGGTGCTGGTCCCGCAGGCCCAGGTGTACGACCTGCGGGTCTCGTTGGCGGGCAAGGGATTGCCGAACACCGGCAACAACGGCTACTCGGTCCTGGACTCCCAGGGCATGACCGCCACCGACCTGCAGCAGAACGTCGCCTACCAGCGGGCCCTGGAGTCCGAGCTGGGCAAGACCCTGCAGTCGATCAACGGCGTGCAGACCGCGATCGTCCACCTGGCCATCCCCAAGAAGAGCGTGTTCAGCTCCGAGCAGGACAAGACCACGGCCTCGGTGCTGCTGGCGCTGGCCCAGGGCACCACCCTGGACCGCAACCAGGTCCGGGCGGTCACCCACCTGGTCGCCAGCAGCATCCCGGGGCTCGACCCGGCCCAGGTCACGGTGACCGACGCCAAGGGCAACCTGCTGTCCACCCAGGGCATCGGCGGCGACGGAGCGCCCGGCCAGGCAGGTGACGCCGACCAGCAGACCGCCCAGGTCGAGGACCGGATGAGCCGCACCGTGCAGCAGATGCTCGACAAGGTGCTCGGCCCCGGGCACGCCGTGGCACGGGTCAACGCCCAGCTCAACTACGACACCAGGGCGACCACGAGCGAGCGGTTCCTCAGCGAGACCGGCGTGCCCCCGCTGTCGGAGGCCACCACCACCGAGACCTACTCGGGGGCGGGGGCCGGTGCCGGCGGCAACCTCGGCGGCACCTGGCCCACCCTGACCCCGGGTGTCGGCGCGGCCGGCGGCGGCAGCTACGCCCGCAGCCAGAAGACGGCCGACAACGCGATCGGCAAGGTGGTCGAGAGCGCCCAGGCCGCGCCCGGCAGCATCGAGCGGCTGACCGTGGCGGTCGTCATGGACTCCACCACGACCGGCAAGACCGACCCGAACACCGTCCAGCAGATGGTCGCCAACGCCGTCGGCCTGGACCCCAAGCGCGGCGACTCGGTGACCGTCAGCTCGCTGCCCTTCGACACCTCGGCCGCCACGGCCGCGGCGAAGGAGGTCAAGGCGGCGGCCTCGGCGGCGCAGACCGCGCAGTACCTGGACCTGGCCAAGAAGGCCGGGCTGGTGCTGGCCGCGATCGTCGTCGGGGTGATCCTGCTGCGCCGCCGGGGCCGCGGGGCCAGCGTCCAGGCCTATGCCAGCGATCTGCCCGACCAGGCCCTGGTGCTGCCCGGCGCGGTGCAGCCGGCGTTGGGGGCAGGTCCGGCCTCGGGGCAGTTCGCGCTGCCCGGACATGAACTGCCCGCGCTGGACCTGGAGGCCGAGCAGGCGATGAACCGGGAGCGGCTGCGTGACGAGGTGGCCCGGATGGTCGACAACCAGCCGGAAGAGGTGGCCCAGGTGATCCAGGGCTGGCTCTCCCAGCGGAAGGGCTGATCCCGCGTGGCTGCTGCGACCCTGATGCTCGGCGGTCTGCGCAAGGCGGCGATCCTGCTCGTGCAGCTGGATCGCGAGCAGGCCGCGAAGGTGATGGCCCGGTTGCCCGAGCAGGTGGTCGAGGACCTCACCGCCGAGATCGTCCGGCTGCGTGACGTCTCGGCCTTCGACGCCGAGGCGGTCCTGGACGAGGCCTACCGCACCCTCACCTCCGCCAACCGGATCGGCCGCGGCGGCCTGGAACTGGCCAAGCAGCTGCTGGCGGAGAGCCTCGGTGCCGAACGGGCCGAGGAGATCATGGAGCGGCTCGGCGCGACCCTGGCCGAGATGCCGTTCGAGGCGCTGCGCCGCGCGGACGCCCGGCAGCTGCTCACCTTCCTCACCGATGAGCACCCGCAGACCATCGCGCTGGTGCTCGCCCACCTGTCGCCGCAGCAGTCCGCGATCGTGCTCAGCGGGTTCGACCAGAAGCTGCAGGCCGACATCGCCCACCGGATCGCCCTGATGGAACGGGCCAGCCCGGAGGTGATCCGGACCGTGGAGCGGGAGCTGGACCGCCGGATGTCCACCGTCCTCGGACCGCAGGAGATGTCCGCGGTCGGCGGGGTCGCCCCGCTGGTCGCGATCATCAACCGCACCGACCGGTCCACCGAGCGGATGATCCTCGAGGGCCTGGAGACGGTCAGTCCCGAACTGGCCGAACAGGTCCGGGCGCAGATGTTCATCTTCGAGGACATCGTCACGCTGGAGGACAAGGCGATCCAGCTGGTGCTGCGCAACGTCGAGAGCTCCGACCTGGCCCTGGCCCTGAAGGGTGTCAGCACCAGCGTGCGCGAGAAGATCATGCGCAACCTGTCCACGCGCGCCGCGGAGAACCTGTCCGAGGAGATCGACCTGCTCGGGCCCAAGCGGCTGTCCGAGGTCGAGGAGGCCCAGGCCAAGGTCGTCAACGAGATCCGGGCCCTGGAGCAGGCCGGCCAGATCGTCATCATGCGGGGCAACGATGAAGCCTTCGTCGACTGACCCCGTGGAAGGCCTGCCGCGCCAGCGGACGCCGGAACCGGGCGCCGGGTCCGGCCCCACCGACACGAATGTCATGGATGCCGACCTCACCGATGCCGACCTCATGGATGCCGACCTCACCGATGCCGGGCCTACCGGCGCCGGGTCCGCGGCCGGCCCGTCCCCCGACCCGGAAGGCGTTGCGGGACAGGGGGTGGCCACCCGGCTGACCGCCCTGCAGGTGATCGCCGGGGACGAGCCCCGGGTCCGGGCGATCCGGTTCGACCAGCCGCTGCAGGAGGGCGCCGCCGCCCGGCTCGGCTGGGCCGACCCGGAGATCGAGCACCGGCTCGAACGCGCCGCGCAGCAGGCCCGGGAGCAGGCGCAGAGCCTCGGCTACGCGGCCGGCTGGGCCCAGGGCCGGCAGGCCGCCGCCGAACGGGAACGTCTCGAGGCCGCCGAACGTGAGGTCGCTGCGGCGCAAGCCCTGCAGGACGAGCGGATC
>DASTGO010000460.1:0-11141 GCA_035719045.1 Kineosporiaceae bacterium
ACCAGGACGGCCTCGGTGACCTCGACCACCAGTCGCTCCGGGGGCAGGTCGTGACTCCTCAGCACCTGCTCGACCATCCGGTGGAAGCCCGGCACGCGCAGCTGCAGGGGGGACACATTGCAGCTCAGCCGCAGCCCGCGATCGATCAACCCGACCGCGACGGCCTCGTCGAAGGTACGCCGCAGGACCAGTTCCCCGAGGGCGACGACCAGGCCGGTCTCCTCGGCCACGGGGATGAACTCGGCCGGGTCGACGCTTCCGAGCTCCTCGTCCCGCCAGCGGGCCAGTGCCTCGGCTCCGGTCACCTCCAGCCGGTTGAGGTCCACGATGGGCTGGAAGTGGACGTCGAACGCCCCGGACTTGATCGCCGTCCGCAGCCGCTGCTCGACCGAGAGCCGGCGCTGCCACATCCGCGCGACCGGGCCGTCGAACAACTCGACCCGGTTGTGCCCGGTGGCCCTGGCCATCCGCTGCGCGGCGCTGGCGGCGGACAGGGGTGCCAGCGGCTGATCGTCGTCGGGGTCGCCCCGCGCCGCCAGGGCGAGCCGGGCGCCCTGCACGTCGGCCACCCCCACGCTGGCGGAGACCGGGACCAGGGCCGTCCCGTCGACGTCACCCCCGGCGAGCCGGACGGCCGCCACCAGGCGCTGCGCCAGTTCCAGACCGCGGGTCCGCCCGCCGGGGCTGAGCACCGCGAACTCGTCTCCGCCGACCCGGGACAGCACCGCCTGCGGGGGCAGCACCGAGGACAGCCGATGGCTGACCGCACACAGCAGCCGGTCCCCGGCGGAGGGCCCGAGCAGGTCGTTGAACTCCTTGAAGCCGTCGATGTCGACGACCAGCAGGCACCACGGCTCGGTCGCCGGCATCATCGACAGCGTCTCGGCCAGCACGCGGCGGTTCGCCAGGCCGGTCAGCGGGTCGACGGTGGCCTCGTCGTGCAGCCGGCGCAGCAGCAGCGCCCGCTGGCGGGCGTTGAACAGCTCCCGCAGGCCGAACGCGACGACCGCGATGAGCACCAGCCACAGCGACATGTCGTCGGCCTCCCGGTCACTGTGGCGGATGATCGCGACCACGCCCACCGAGAGCAGGATGAAGCTGGTGATCGTGGTGAAGGCCACCACCCGGGCGTCGGGGTCGGCGGGGCCGGCCGCCCGCTCCGCCGGGCGCGGCGCCGGCGGCCGGTAGCGCAGCAGACCGCCCATGATCAGCGGCCAGGCCGCGATCCACAGCAGTCCGGCCGTGAGCTGCCAGCCGGGACGGACTGCCTCGCCCAGCCCGGCACGCAGCAGGACGGCGTGGCCCAGCGCGTAGCACACCACCCCCGTCGCGGTGACCGCCAGCGCGCGGTCCAGATCACGGACCGCCCCCAGGACCGCCACGCAGGCGAAGATGGCGTCGATGACCAGGAGGGTGACGGCGAGGACCCGCGGTCCCAGCCCGATCGGCGGCACGGCACCGGTCAGCAGGTCGAGGTAGACGAAGCGCCAGGCGAGCAGTGCGATGGTGACCCCGAGGACGGCTGCGTCGACGGCCAGCCGCAGCCGCGGATGCCACTCCACGGTGTGGATGGGAGCGTTCAACACCGCCCTGAACGCCAGGACGAACGCGACCACGCTGAGCAGGTCCGCCACCAGGGGTCGTCCCGCGGTGGACGCGGCACCGGCCGCCACGACCGCCTGGACCAGTTGCCCCAGCGCCCACGCCACCAGGGCCAGGCCCCCCCAGTGGTAGAGACGGGCGGTGGTGGTCGCCCGGGTGGACGCAAACACCAGGGCGGCACCGCTGAGCAGGGCGGACAGCCCGGCAAGGATGACGGTCACCTGGAATCCGGTGCCGGCCCGGACCAGACCGGCGGCGGCCAGTCCCAGCGCGATCACAGCACCTGCCACCGCGGTCGCCACGACCAGCGGTGGCGGGTGATGCTGCCGACCGGTCATCGCGCCCACCTCTGCCCCCGGACCACCGCAACGGAGCCCGGCGCAGCCGCGCCGTCCCCGAGCGCTTACCCGTGTTGTTCTCGCGGGGGCCAGCCGCAGCCTTTCAGGCCGACCTTAGCCAATCCGGGGCGCGGCGCGCATCCCTCTTGGTCAAGGATGGATCCACCCATCAGCCGAATGGTGAGACAATTAGTTCCATAATATGAGACAGCAGAGAACACCGCCACGACTTGTGCCCGCCGCTCACACAGGCCGTAACACGAAGGTACGGTACCGAACTACCGACCTCCGCGAACTGACCGGCTGCACTGGGAGGTCCCGGGCTCCGGGAGGTCCCGGGCTGCGGGGAGGTCCCGGACGGGTCAGCCGACCAGCCGGGCCTCGATCAGCTCGCGGACCTTCGCGGCGTCGGCCTTGCCGCGCATCTCCTTCATCACGCTGCCGATCAGCGCCCCGGCAGCCGCCGTCTTGCCGGCCCGGATCTTGTCGGCGACGTCGGGGTTGGCCGCGATGGCCCGGTCGACGGCCTCGCCGAGCGCACCGTCGTCGGACACCACCTGCAGGCCGCGGGCCTCGACGATCGCCTGCGGGTCGCCCTCGCCGGCCAGCACGTACTCCAGGACCTGCCGGGCCAGGCTGTCGGTCAGGGTCCCGGCCTCGACCAGGTTCTGCAGGGCGACGATCTGCGCCGGGGTCACGGGCAGCTCACCGAGCTCGACCCCGTCGGCGTTGGCCCGGCGGGCCAGCTCACCGCTCCACCACTTGCGGGCGGCGGCCGGTGCCGCACCGGCGGCGACCGTGGCCTCGACCAGGTCGACCGCATGCGCGTTGACCAGGTCCTGCATCTCCTTGTCCGCGAAGCCCCACTCGGTCTGCAGCCGGCGGCGACGCTGGGCCGGTGGTTCGGGAAGGGTTCCGCGCAACTGCTCGACCCAGGCCGGATCGGGGGCGATCGGCACCAGGTCGGGCTCGGGGAAGTAGCGGTAGTCCTCGGCGTCGGACTTCTCCCGGCCCGAGGTGGTCACGCCCGTGTCCTCATGCCAGTGCCGGGTCTCCTGGACGACCCGCCTGCCGCCGGTCAGCAGCGCGGCCTGCCGGGTCATCTCGTAGCGGACCGCCCGCTCGACGCTGCGCAGGGAGTTCACGTTCTTGGTCTCGCTGCGGGTGCCGAACGGGACGCGCCTCTGCTCCGGGGAGTCCGCAGCGGCACCGGCCACCCTGGTCCGCAACGACACGTTCGCGTCGCAGCGCAGCGAGCCCTGCTCCATCCGGACGTCGGAGACCTTCAGCGCGCGCAGCAGGTCCCGCAGCGCGGTGACATAGGCCCGGGCGATCTCCGGGGCCCGCTCCCCCGCGCCCTCGATCGGCTTGGTGACGATCTCGATCAGGGGGATCCCGGCCCGGTTGTAGTCGACCAGTGAGTAGTCCGCACCGTGGATCCGGCCCGTCGCGCCCCCGACGTGCAGGGACTTGCCGGTGTCCTCCTCCATGTGGGCGCGCTCGATGTCGACCCGGAAGGTGGTGCCGTCCTCCAGCTCGACGTCGAGATAGCCGTCATGGGCGATCGGCTCGTCGTACTGCGAGGTCTGGAAGTTCTTCGGCATGTCCGGGTAGAAGTAGTTCTTCCGCGCGAACCGGCACCACGAGGCGATCGAGCAGTTCAGCGCCAGCCCGATCCGGATCGCCGACTCCAGCCCGGTCTCGTTGAGCACCGGCAGCGCCCCGGGCAGGCCGAGGCAGACCGGGCACACCTGGCTGTTCGGCTCGGCGCCGAAGGTCGTGGCGCAGCCGCAGAACATCTTCGTCGCCGTGTTGAGCTCGACGTGGACCTCCAGCCCCAGCACGGGGTCGAAGGCCGCCACGACCTCGTCGTACGGCAGGACGTCGTCGGTCACCGTGGTGCTCATCGGGCGTCCTCCATGCTCGACGTGGCGGGGGCCAGGGCGGGGATGCGATCCAGCAGCGAGCCGCCCCAGCGCCGGGTGAGCAGCCGCTCGGCAGCCGCACCGACCCGGTACAGCCGGTCGTCCGCCCCGGCGGGAGCGAGGATCTGCAGCCCGGCGGGCAGGCCGTCCTCGTCGGCCAGGCCGCTGGGCAGGGACATCCCGGGGATGCCGGCCAGGTTGGCGGGAATGGTGGCGACGTCGTTGAGGTACATCGCCAGCGGGTCGTCCAGCTTGGCGCCGAGAGGGAACGCCGTGGTCGGCGCGGTCGGCGAGAGCAGCACGTCGGCCTGCTCGAACGCCGCGGCGAAGTCCCGCTGGATCAGGGTGCGGACCTTCTGCGCGCTGCCGTAGTAGGCGTCGTAGTAGCCGGACGACAGGGCGTAGGTGCCCAGGATGATCCGGCGCTTGACCTCGTCACCGAACCCGGCGGCGCGGGTGGCGGCCATCACCTGCTCGGCGGTCGGGTCGGCCACCCCCTCCGGGTAGACCCGCAGGCCGTAGCGCATCGCGTCGAACTTGGCCAGGTTGGAGCTGGCCTCGCTCGGCAGGATCAGGTAGTACGCCGCCAGGGCCGCGGTGAAGCTCGGGCAGGACACCTCGACGACCTTCGCGCCGGCGTCGACCAGCGCCTCGACGGCCTCGTCGAACCGGGCCCGGACCCCGGGCTGGTACCCGCTGCCCTCACCCTCGCCGTGCAGCTCCTTGACGATGCCGATCCGCAGGCCCGAGACGTCCCCGCTGCGGGCGGCCTCGACGACGGGCGGGACCGGTGCGGTCAGCGAGGTGGAGTCGCGCGGGTCGTGTCCGGCCATCACCTCGTGCAGCAGGGCGGTGTCCAGGACGGTCCGGGCGCAGGGGCCGGCCTGGTCCAGGCTGCTGGCCAGCGCGACCAGCCCGTACCGGGACACCGCACCGTAGGTCGGCTTCACCCCGACGGTGCCGGTGACCGCCGCGGGCTGGCGGATCGAGCCGCCGGTGTCGGTGCCGGTGGCCAGCGGTGCCTCGAAGGCCGCCAGTGACGCCGCCGACCCGCCGCCGGACCCGCCGGGGATCCGGTCGAGGTCCCACGGGTTGCGGGTCGGGCCGTAGGCGGAGTGCTCGGTGGAGGAGCCCATCGCGAACTCGTCCATGTTGGTCTTGCCGAGGATGACCATCCGGGCGGCCTTGATCCGCTCGACGACGGTCGCGTCGTAGGGCGGGACCCAGCCGGACAGGATCCGCGACCCGCAGGTGGTGGGCATCCCGCGGGTGGTCATCACGTCCTTCACCGCGATCGGGACCCCGGCCAGCGGCGGCAGCGGCTCCCCCGCGGCGCGGGCGTCGTCGACGGCCCGGGCCTGGGCGAGCGCCTGCTCGGCGGCCACGTGCAGGAAGGCGTGCACGCCGCGGCCGACCGCGCGACCGGCGTCGTCACGGGCACCGTCGACCTCGGCGATCCGGTCCAGGTGCGCGGTCGTCACCTCGACGGCGGACACCTGCCGACTGGACAGCAGCTCGGCGAGGCCGGCGGCGGTGGAGCGAATGAGCTCGCTCATCAGTCCTCCTCCAGGATCCGCGGGACCCGGAACCGCTGCTGCTCGGCCTCCGGGGCGCCGGCCAGGGCGTCCGCGGAGGTCAGGCCGGTCCGCGGGCTGTCCGGACGGGTCACGTTGGTCAGGGGCATCGGATGACTGGTGGCCGGCACGTCGGCGCCGGCCACCTGCTGCACGGTGGCCACCGAACCCAGGATGACGTCGAGCTGTCCGGCGAGCCGGTCCAGCTCGGCGGGTGACAGGTCGATCCGGGCCAACGACGCCAGATGCGCGACGTCCTCGCGCGAGATCGCAGACATGCGCAGGATTCCGATCCGGTGGGAGACAGGCGACCGGCGACCGGCGGACGCGCGGTCCCTTGGTCGCGAACAGGCCGAGTCTAGGCCCAGTCCCCACGCACCCTTGTGACATATGCCCCCGCAGCTGCGTGGTCGAGCCGAAGCCACCCGAACTCCGGGGTCCATCCGCACTCGGACCCGCCTCGACTCCGGTACCCGCCTGAACTCCCAGTCCACCTCAGACTCGAAGCCACCCGAGCCCAGACCGGCGGAGTACCCTCTGTACGGTATGTGTCATCTGGACGAAATCTGATCATCTGGGCACTGTCTGAAGTGTGTTTCTTGGCCAGCCCGGAGCGCCAGGTCCCCCTCGCCGTCCTGGGCGTGACCTTCCATCAATCTCCAGCTGGATGGGTCCTGCTCACAGCTGCCCTGCTCGGCTGCGCAGCGGCCGGCTGGGTCTGGCATTACACCCATGCCGCCGCCAGGGTGAGCCTTGCCGCACTGCTGGTCGCCGAGGCCGTCTGGTGTGCCGCCTACGGCATGGAGCTGATCACCGTCGGGCGCGTCAGCAGAGAGGTCTGGGGCGACCTGGAGTATCTGGGGACGACGGTGCTGCCGATCGCCTGGCTGATGTTCGTCCTCGAATACACCGGTCGACGCCCGCACCAGCTGAGGGCCGTGCTCACGTGGCTCGCCGTGGAGCCGCTGGCGCTCTTCGCCGTCCTGGTCATCCCCGCCACCCACGACCTCGTCCGCTCATTCCCCCCGGGCCCGGTTCCGCCCGTCCCCGTGGTGCAGTTGGGACCGGTGTACTGGGCACACTTCGGCTACACGACCCTGCTCGCCACAGCAGCCACGTTCCTGCTCGTGGCCAGGCTGCTACGGGTGTCGCGCATCTACCGGCGACAGTCCGTGGTGCTGGTGGTGTCGGTCGCGGTGCCGGTGACAGCGAACATCGCCTCGAGCTTCGGTCTCACGTTCGCACGGCAGTACGACCCGACGCCGGTCGCTGCGGTACTCGGCGGACTCGTGCTGGTCTGGGGCTCCTTCCGCTACCGGCTCCTGGACCTACCGCCGTTGGCGCGGAGCCTGGCCTTCGACTGCCTCACCGATCCCATCCTCGTCGTCGATCTCTACGGCCGGATCGTCGACCGCAATCCCGCCGCTGCTCGTCAACTCCCGGCGGGGGCCTGCATCGGCGCTGCCCTGCAGGATCTCCTGCATGATCAGGCGGCCTTGGTCGACGCCACGCCCACAGGTGCCGAGATCGGGGTCGGCAGCGCCGCTGAGCCTCGGTACTTCGAGCTGGTGGCGTCCACGCTGACGGATGCCGTCGGGCGGGTGACCGGTCAGCTGGTGCATCTGCGGGACATCACCGCTCGCAAACAGGCCGAGGGCCGTCTGCGGCATCTGGCCCAGTACGACCAGCTGACCCAACTGCCCAACCGTCAGCTGCTGACCGACCGACTCACCCAGGCTGTCGCGCGTGCCCGCCGGTCAGGCGGCCGTTGCGCTCTGCTCCTGCTCGACGTGGACCGGTTCAAACTGATCAACGACAGCATGGGGCACGACATCGGCGATCAGGTCCTGGCCGTGGTCGCCCGCCGGATCCGGGCGGGGCGCCGCGACGAGGACACCGCGGCTCGCCTGGGGGGTGACGAGTTCGCCGTTCTCCTGCCGGAGATCGAGTCCCCCCGGGACGCGGACCTGGTCGCCAGTCGGATCCTCGCCGGGTTCGCCCGCCCGCTGGAGCTGGCGGATCGGGAGGTCATGGTGACCACCAGCGTCGGGGTGGCGGTGTGGCCGGACGACACCTCGGATCCTCAGCACTTGTTCACCTGTGCCGATGCCGCTCTGTACCGCGCAAAGCGGCACGGCCGCAACCGCGTCGAGGCCGGGGCCGGGGTCGTGGCCGGGGCCGGGGCCGGGGCCGCAGCCGGACCCGACACGGTGTCGACACGACTCGCCCTGGGCGCGCAGCTGTGGCACGCGCTGCGCCTCGACGAGCTCCTGATGGCGTTCCAGCCGATCGTCCGCATCCCTGACGGAGGTCTGGTGGCCATGGAAGCGCTGCTGCGCTGGCAGCATCCGCAGTTGGGCCTGCTCGGCCCGGACCAGTTCCTGCCGGCCGCGGAGGAGGCGGGACTGACCATGGAGATCGACCAATGGGTGCTGACGCATGCCTGCATGCAGGCCTGCCGCTGGACGAGCGGCGGCCGGACCGTCCCCGTGTCCGTGAACGTCTCCGCGCAACGGATGCGGGACGCTCCGCTGACGCTTGCCGCCGACGTCGCAGCGGTCCTGGACCGTACCTCCCTCCCGTCGGACCTGCTGATCCTGGAAATCAGCGAGCGGACGGTCATCGACGATCCGGAGCCCCTCGCCGGGGAGCTGCGTGACCTGCGCCAACTGGGTGTCGGCCTGGCTCTGGACGACTTCGGGGCGGGGCACACGTCCCTGACACACCTGCGGCGGCTCCCGTTGACCATCCTGAAGGTCGATCGTGAGCTTCTCGGCGGCCTCACCCAGGACTCCGATGATCTCGGGATCATGTCCGCAGTCGTCACCCTGGCCCAGATCCTCGGTCTGACCGTGGTGGCCGAGGGCATTGAGCACCGCGAGCAGGTGACCGTCCTCGAGCAGCTCGGTTGCTCGCTCGGTCAGGGTTTCCTGCTCTGCCCCCCGCTCGACGCCGACGCGGCCGTCACCTACGTCAGAGACCAGGCACGGTCGCTCCTCGCCCCGACGGCGCCAGGACCGGCCCAGCGAGACGTGCCGGGTAGGGCACCGGGCTGACCGCACTCCTCGGCGGACCACCTCGGACTGCTGACCTCCGCCCCGGACTGCCCACGACAGACTGCGGCGTTCGGCCTCGGACGGGGTCAGGACGGGTGGTCAGGACGGATCGGATGCCACGGCCTCCCGGACCGCGTCCGGGCCGCCCTCCAGCAGCAGCCGGAACCCGGCCTCGTCGAGGATCGGCACCCCCAGCTTCTCGGCGTTGTCCCGCTTGCTGCCCGGGTTCTCCCCGGCGACGACGAAGTCGGTCTTCTTCGACACACTGCCGGACGCCTTGCCGCCGCGGGTCAGGATCGCCTCCTTGGCCTGGTCTCGGCTGAACCCCTCGAGGGAGCCCGTGACGACGACGGTGAGGCCCTCGAGGGTCCGCGGCGTGGTGGTGTCCACCTGGTCGTGCATCCGGACCCCGGCGGCCTCCCACTTCTGCACGACCTCGACATGCCAGCCGACGGTGAACCACTCCGCGACCGCCTCGGCGATCACCGGCCCGACACCGTCGACGGCAGCCAGTTCGGCGGGGTCTGCCTCCCGGATCCGCGGCAGCGAGCCCATCGCCTGGGCCAGCGCACGGGCGGCGGTCGGGCCGACATGCCGGATCGACAGCGCGACCAGCACCCGCCACAGCGGCTGGGTCTTGGCCTTCTCCAGGTTGTCCAGCAGGCGGCGGCCGTTGGCGGACAGCTCGCCGTCCTTGCGGGTGTACAGCGGGACGCAGCGCAGCTTGCCCTCGGTGAGGTCGAACAGGTCCCCCTCGTCGGACAGCACCTGCGGCCCGGCCTGCAGCAGGGCGATCGCCCCCTCATAGCCCAGGGCCTCGATGTCGAAGGCTCCGCGGCCGGCCACGTGGAACAGCCGCTCCCGCAGCTGCGCCGGGCAGGACCGCGCGTTGGGGCAGCGGATGTCGGCGTCGCCCTCCTTCTCGTAGGCCAGCGGTGTGCCGCACTCCGGGCACTGGGTGGGCATCACGAACTCGCGCTCGTCGCCGGTGCGGGCATCGACCACCGGCCCGACGATCTCCGGGATGACGTCACCGGCCTTGCGCAGCACGACGACGTCGCCGATCAGCACGCCCTTGCGCTTCACCTCGGAGGCGTTGTGCAGGGTGGCCATGGCGACCGTCGACCCGGAGACCAGGACCGGCTCCATCACGCCGTAGGGGGTGACCCGGCCGGTGCGCCCGACGTTCACCCGGATGTCGAGCAGCCGGGTGTTCACCTCCTCCGGCGGGTACTTGTAGGCGACCGCCCAGCGCGGGGCCCGGCTGGTCGCGCCGAGACG
The DNA here is from genome assembly GCA_035719045.1 of Kineosporiaceae bacterium. GTDB lineage: Bacteria > Actinomycetota > Actinomycetes > Actinomycetales > Kineosporiaceae > DASTGO01. Next base: position 9,777 of record DASTGO010000460.1, read on the forward strand.
CCGTTGCAGGCCGACGTCGTCCACCTTGACCACGACGCCGTCGATCTCGTGCACCTGGTCGTGCCGGTGCTCGCCGAAGTACCGGACGTACTCGCGGACCTCCGCGACGCCGGCGACCACCCGGTAGCTGTCGGAGACGGGCATCCCCCAGGCCTTGAGCAGCTCGTACGCCTGGGACTGCCGGGTGATGTCCAGCCCGTCGCGGGCACCGATCCCGTGGACGAGCAGGCGCAGCGGCCGGGTCGCGGTGACCCGGGGGTCCTTCTGGCGCAGGGAGCCCGCGGCGGCGTTGCGCGGGTTGGCGAAGGGCGCCTTCCCCGCCTCGACCAGGGACGCGTTGAGGTCGGCGAAGGCCTCGACCGGGAAGAACACCTCACCGCGGACCTCGACCCTGGCCGGGTGCGGGGCCTGGCCCGGACCGCCGCCGGCCAGCTGGTGCGGGACCCCGGCGATGGTGCGGACGTTGAGCGTCACATCCTCCCCGGTCCGCCCGTCGCCGCGGGTGGCCGCCCGGACCAGCCGCCCCTGCTCGTACAGCAGGTTGACCGCCAGGCCGTCGATCTTCAGCTCGCACAGGTACCGGGGGGTCGTGCCGGTGTCCCGCTCGGTGCGCTCGGCCCAGGCCTGCAGTTCCTCGTCACTGAACACGTTGTCCAGGCTGAGCATCCGCTCCAGGTGGTCCACCGGCTGGAAGTCCGTCGACCAGGTGCCGCCGACCTTCTGGGTGGGTGAGTCCGGCGTGCGCAGCCCCGGGTACCGCGCCTCCAGCTCGTCCAACTCCCGCAGCAGGGCGTCGTACTGTGCATCGGAGACGGTCGGCGCGTCACGCACGTAGTAGGCGAACTGGTGGCCGCGGATCTCGTCGGCGAGATCGGTCCAGCGGTGGCGGGCGGTGTCCGGGATCGACTCCTGGGCGCCCGCGCCCGTCGATCCGGTCGCCGACAGCGCCGCCTCCACCTCGATGTCGTCCACCGAACCGTCGCTGTCGTCCACCGAACCGTCCTCCCCGGCCTCGTCCACGCGGTCATCCTGCCCGACCGGTCCGACAGCCGCCGCACCGCCCGCGGAGACGTCGCCAGGCGTCTCCCCGGTCCGGGAGGGTCCCACACGACACACGAACGGTAGCTGACTTGCTACTCCTCGTTATCACGTCCTCTAGCATCGACCGCGGACCCCCGGCCGCCTGGAGCCGTCGGTCGTCTGATCCCGCCCGACCCGCCGGCGGGCAGCTGCCGCGGGCCAGCCCCCTGGGAGCCACAGTGTCGAGCCTGAGACGCCGCCCGACCGGCGGCACTGCACGCGCAGCCACCCGCCGCCGCGATCCCCTGCCCACCGCCGCCCGGGCCCTCGGCCTGGCCCTGGCCG
>DASTGO010000461.1:0-11099 GCA_035719045.1 Kineosporiaceae bacterium
CCGGCGCCGGCCCGGCCGCGGCGACCTCCGGGACCGGCGCGGCGACGGCGGCCCAGCAGTCCCCGGCCGCGACCCCCGACCCGGTGATCGATCAGGTGACCAAGCACCTGCTGGCCACCCGGCTGCTGCACGACGGGACCCGGCGGGCCGTCCTGCACCTGACCCCCGACCACCTGGGCTCGGTCCGGGTGACCGTCGACGTGCGGGCCGGACAGGTCCGGGTCGACCTGGCCGCAGGCGAGGCCGCGCTGCACAGCCTGCGGCAGGAGCTCGGGGAGTTGAGGTCGCAGCTCGCCCAGTCCGGCCTGCACCTGGCGGACGTCACGTTGCGGGACGCCGGCACCGACCCGGGCAACGGGCGCGGCGCCCAGGCCTGGGTGACCGATCCCGGGACGGGAGGGGCCTCCGGCGGACCCTCCGGCGGGCCGGGCAGCTCCGGCGGACGCTCCGGGGACGGGCGCCCCGGCGCACCCTCCGGACCGGTCGGTGCCGTTCCGGCCGCTGCCCCCTCCGGACCGCACCGGGCCGCCCGCCCGCACCTCGGCCGGCTCGACGTCCGGGTCTGAGCCCCCCCGTCCCCCCGCACCCCACCACGAGGTCAGGAGCAGACATGACCGGTGTGAGCGCCCTCGCGGTCACCACGACCGGCACGACCGGCGCCGGATCGACGACGGACACCACGTCGACGCCGAGCGCCCCGAAGGACCAGATGGGCAAGGACACGTTCCTGAAGCTGCTGGTCGCCCAACTGCAGTACCAGGACCCGTCCAACCCGGCCGACGCGACGCAGTTCATCTCCCAGACCGCCCAGTTCACGGTGGTCGAGAAGCTGTCCGACCTGTCCACCCTCAACCAGCAACTGCTGACCACCACCCAGGCACAGTCCGCGGCCGCCCTGGTCGGCAAGACGGTGACCTGGACCGATGCCGCCGGGACCGACCACTCCGGGGTCGTCACGGCGGCCACCCTCGGCTCGTCGCCCAGCCTGACCATCGGCGACCAGACCGTCGACCTGTCCGCCATCACCTCGGTCACGACCACGCCGGCGAGCGGCTCCGGCTCCACTACCGGCTCCGGCTCGACGTCAGGGACCCCGACGGCCTGATCCGGCGTCCGGGCAGCACCAGCACCACCCGGCACCACCGCAACCGTTGCAGCCCAGCAGGATCCGCGCGGCACGACGCCGCCGGCAGCACACCCGGCACGGACGCCGACTCCACGTTCACCGACCCAGGAGGCCTCCGTGCTCCGCTCCCTGTTCTCCGGCATCACCGGCCTGCGCCAGCACCAGAACCTGATGGACGTCGTGTCCAACAACATCGCCAACGTCAACACCACGGGCTTCAAGTCGAGCTCGGTGACCTTCGAGGACACCCTGAGCCAGATGATCAAGTCCTCGGCGGCCCCGAACGCGGGAGTCGGCGGCATGAACCCCGCCCAGGTCGGCCTGGGCGTCCAGCTCGGCAGCATCACGGCGAACTTCGGCCAGGGCTCCGCGCAGAACACCGGCAAGGCGACCGACCTGATGATCCAGGGCGACGGGTTCTTCATCGTGCGCAACGGCACCGACACCAACTACACCCGGGCCGGGGCGTTCACCTTCGACACCAACGGCAAGATGGTCAGCCCCGAAGGGATGATCGTCCAGGGCTGGATGGGCGTGAACGGTGCCGTCAACACCGACGGGGCCACCGGTGACATCACCCTGCCCGCCGGCACGATCCTGCCCCCGATCCCCAGCAGCACGGTGACCATCGCCGGCAACATCAGCGCCGGCACCACCTCTCCCCTGACCCTGAGCCAGACCGTCTACGACGCCCAGGGCAAGGCGCACAACCTCACCATCACGGTGACCCCCGCAGCCGGCACGGCGGCGGTCGACATCCTCGACACCACCGACCCGACCTCCACCCCCAGCACCGGCACGGCGAACTTCCTCCCCACCGGCGCCTACGACGCGACCACCTCGAGCAATGCGACGATCACCATGGCCGACGGCACCGTGGTCACCATCGACCAGACCGGGATGACCAACTACGGCGGCCCGAAGTCGCTGGCGGTCACCGCCTCCACCGGCGCCTCGGCGGGCAGCCTGCAGCAGTTCCAGATCTCGCAGGACGGCACCGTGATCGGGGTGTTCAGCAACGGCCAGAAGCTCAACATGGCCAAGATCGCGCTGGCCAACTTCAACAACCCGCAGGGCCTGGAGAAGGTCGGCGCGACCTGCTTCCAGTCGACGACGAACTCCGGCCTGCCGCAGGTCGGCACCCCGATGAGCGGTGGCCGCGGTCAGCTGCTCGGCAAGGCGCTGGAGATGAGCAACGTCGACCTGGCCCAGGAGTTCACCAACCTGATCATCGCCCAGCGCGGTTTCCAGGCGAACTCCCGGGTGATCACCACCTCCGACCAGATGCTGCAGGACCTGGTGGACATCAAGCGGTGACCCCGGTGACGGGAGCGGACCCGGCCCCGGAGCCCGGCGCCTCCGGCTGAAACGGACCCGGCGGCGGCGTCCCGGCACCCATCCGGGCGATCCGGGTGCCGGGACGCCCCGCCGGACCCCGGGGTCCTCAAGAACCCCGGGGTCCTGCCGACCAGATTCATGGGGCCACGGACGGGTCCCCCGAGGATCCAAGGACGGACGCCGTGATCATCCTGACCCGCCTGGGCGGCCACGAGATGGCCGTCAACCCCGACCTCATCGAGAGGGCGGAGCCCACCCCCGACACCGTGATCACCATGGTGGACGGGCACAAGCTCGTGGTCGCGGAATCCATCGGCGAGGTCGTCGAACGGATCCGGACCTGGCGCGCCTCGGTGGCCGCCCGCGCCTACACCCTGTCCCAGGACCTCGCGACGGCCGGCGGCTGGTCCGACGACGAGGACGACGAAGACGAGAACGAGGACGACGAGCGGGTGACGGACGAGCTCGCCGCCCACTCCACCCTGCACACGACCCTGGCCCGGGTGCTGCGGATGCCGCAGCGGGAGGAGTGAGCGGTGGACCCCGCAACCATCATCGGCATCGTCGTGGCGTTCGTCGCCATGTTCGGTTCGATGATCATGGAGGGTGGTTCGCCGGCGTCGCTGTTCCTGCCGGGCCCGATGCTCCTGATCTTCATCGGCACCCCCGCGGTCGCGCTGGCCTCGGGGACGCTGCCCGGGATGATGACCGGGATCAAGTGGATGGTCTACGCGCTGACCGCGAAGAAGGCCGATCTCGACGGCGTCGTCCAGCCCCTGGTGAAGATGGCCGAACGCGCCCGGCGTGAGGGCCTGCTCGCCCTGGAACAGGAGATGGAGGCCGTCGAGGACCCGTTCATGCGCAAGGGTCTGCAGATGGCCGTCGACGGCACCGACCCCGACGACCTCTACGAGATCCTCTCCGCGGAGGTCAAGGCGAAGAAGCAGTCGGCCGCCACCGGCGCGAAGTTCTTCTCCGACGCCGGCGGCTACGCCCCGACCCTGGGCATCATCGGCACCGTCATGGGCCTGGTCCACGTGCTGTCCAACCTGGCCCAACCGAGCAAGCTGGGTGAGCTGATCGCCGGCGCCTTCGTGGCGACCCTGTGGGGTGTCATGTCCGCGAACGTCATGTTCCTGCCGCTGGGCAAGCGGATCACGACGGTGGGGGCGAACGACGCAGCCCGGATGGAGATCATCATCGAGGGCGTGCTGGCGATCCAGGCCGGCTCCAACCCGCGCGTGGTCGCCACCAAGCTCAAGTCCAAGATGCCGCCCGCCGGCCCGACCGCGGAGAAGGCCAAGGACGCGGCATGACCATCGACCAGCGGGCGGGTGAGACAGCGTGAGCGCGCCCAAGAAGCACGGCGGGTCCCATCACGGCCCGGCACGGCGGCGTGGCGGCGGGCATGAGGAGGAGCACGCCGAGCACGAGAACGAGGAACGCTGGCTGCTCACCTACTCGGACATGATCACCCTGCTCATGGTGCTGTTCATCGTCATGTTCGCGATGAGCCAGGTCGACCAGCGCAAGTTCATGCAGCTGAAGACTGGTCTGGCGGCCGGCTTCGGGGCCCCGATCGCCATGCTCGCCGGCGGGGACCAGATGCTCGACCCCGGCGGCTCGATCGCCCCGGACTCGGTGAACCTGGCCGGGCAGGCCGGCGGCAAGGGTTCCTCGCAGACCAACGACACGATCAACCCCGCCCAGGTCGCCCAGCTCGCCAGCGCCACCGAGCAGGCCAAGGTGGCCGAGGCGGTCAAGGCGCTGCAGGAGGCGCAGGCCAACCTGCAGAAGGCGCTGATCCAGTCGGGGCTGAAGAACGGCGCGACCTTCCGGTTCGACGAGCGCGGCCTGGTGATCACGATCGCCACCGACAAGGTGCTGTTCGACAGCGGCAGCGCGGCGCTGCGACCGCAGGGCGCGAAGATCCTCGACGCCCTCGGCCCGATCCTGCGCGCCCTGCCCAACCACCTCAGCGTCGACGGGCACACCAACTCGCTGCCGATCCACACCGCGCAGTACCCGGACAACTGGAGCCTGTCCACCGACCGGGCCACCGGCGTGCTGCGCTACCTGGTCTCCTCCGCACACGTCCCGCCCACCCGGATCTCGGCCACCGGCTACGCCGACACCCGGCCCCTGCTCGCCGGCACCGGCACCAAGGCCCTGGTGGTCAACCGGCGGGTGGAGATCGTCGTGCTGGCCGCGGTGGACAACGCCACCGGCCGGGCCATCGCGTCGATCGGCAACACGGCAGGGGGTTCCGGGGGTGGCTGATGACCGACTTCAGCAGGGGACTATCCGACAAGGGAGCCAGGATGACCAGCAGGACCGAGGCTGAGGCCAAGTCCGGGGAGGCCGAGGAGGCCTCGGGCGGGGGCGGCAAGAAGAAGCTGCTCCTGATCGCCGGCCCGCTGGTCCTGGTGATCGCTGCCGCGGCCGTCTACTTCCTGTTCCTCAAGGGCGGCAGCTCGTCCGCACCGAAGAAGGTCGTCCACAACCCCGGGGCCGTCGTGAAGCTCGACCCGATCACGATCAACCTGGCCGGCGGGCACTTCCTCAAGCTGGGGATCGCCCTGCAGCCGGAGGCGGGTGCCACCGAATTGGACGGCTCGAAGGCCCTGGACGTCGCGATCGAGCTGTTCAGCAACCGGGCCATCACCGAGCTGTCCACCACCGAGGGCCGGGACAAGCTGAAGGCCGAGCTGGTGGAGAAGGTGTCGGAGGCCTACGAGAAGAAGGTCTACGACGTCTACTTCACCGAGTTCGTCTATCAGTAGCGCGCTGCCCCGGGCGGTCCCCCACGGGGGTGTCACCCGAACCGCGCACCCGGGTCTCAAGTCGGGCAGGCCGGGACCCGATTGCAGTGACGTGGGCTACTCCGATCAGGCGACCGCTCTCCCGCGGCCCCGTCGCGGGGAGGCACGCACCTACGACTTCCGTCGTCCGGTGCGGCTGGCCCGTGAGCACGCCCACCTGCTGCGGGTCGCCATGCAGACGTTCAGCCGGCAGGCCACCACGGTGCTGACCACGAGCCTTCGGGTGGTCTGTCAGCTGGGCAACCCCCGGATCGAGGAGCTCAGCTACGACGAGTACCTGTCGGGGCTGTCGGAGCAGACGGTGTGCGCCGTGCTCTCCCTGGACCCGTGGCCGGGCAAGGCGCTGTTCGCCTTCGACCTCGGGACCGTGCTGACCATGCTGGACCACCAGCTGGGCGGCCCGGGCAGCGACGACCAGCCGGACCGGCCGCTCACCGACATCGAGCAGGCGCTGGTCCGGCAGTTGTTCACCCGGATGCTGCGGGAGCTGACCTACGCCATGGAACCCCTGGCCCATGTCAACCCGCAGCTGGTCACGCTGGAGAACGACGCCCGGTTCGTCCAGGCGGCCGCCCTGACCGACCCGGTCGTGGTGTCCCGCCTGGACCTGTCCGTGGGACACCGGGAGAGCGGGGTGTCGTTCTGCTTTCCGTACGCGATGCTCGCCCCCACCCTGCGCCTGCTCAGCGACTCCGGCGACGACTCCGAGAAGGTCCGGATGCGGGCGGAGGCGGCGCGGCGCACCCAGCAGCGGCTGTCCGACGTGGAGGTCGACGTCGCTGTCCGGTTCGACCCCCTGCACATGCCGTCCCGGGCGATCGGGGCGCTCAAGGTCGGTGACGTGATCGTGCTGGAGCACAGGACGACCACCCCGCTGTCGGTGACCTCGGCGTCGTCCGTGTTCGCCCGGGCCGTGCCCGGCTCCTCGGGCAAACAGCTCGCGGTGCTGATCGTGTCCGAGACCGGAAGGCAGGCCACGCGATGACCCGGGAGGGAGATCGATGAGCTTCTCCGCCTCGCCGCTGGTGCCCGGCCAGCAGGTGGAGGACGCCGAGGCCTGGAAGCGGGCCGCCGGGCAGGTGCTCGGCGCGGTCAGCGACGCCCTCCCCCAGATCCCCAGCGCCGGCCCGCTCGTCCCGGACGCCCCGGTCCAGGACGCGGCCTCGACGACCCTGCCCGATCCGGTCGGCGCGGCGGTCACCGCATACCTGGGGGCGGGCGCGGAGGGCAAGGTCCTGCTCGTTGTCGGCGCCGAACTGGTCGAGGCGCTCAAGGACACCCCGTTCGGCGCCCTGGAACCGGCGCAGGCGCTGCGTCCGGCCCTGGACACCCTCGCCGAGAAGCTCGGCGGACGGCTGGAGGGCAGCCCGACCGCCATCGCCCCCGAGGACTGCCTGGCCGTGCTGTCCGGCGGTACCACCGTGATCGTCCCGCTGGTCGACGGCGAGACGGTCCGGGCCCTGATCGGGGTCACCCTGGCGCCCCGCCGGCCACCGAAGCAGGCCGAGGCCACCGCGGGCGGAGCCGCCCGGTCCTGGGGCATCGACATGCTGCGCGACGTCGAGATGGAGGTGACCTGCGAGCTGGGCCGGACCCGGATGACCGTCCGGCAGCTGCTCGCGCTGGCCCCCGGCGATGTCGTCGAGCTGGACCGGCTGGCCGGTTCCCCCGCCGACCTGCTGGTCAACGGCACCCTGCTGGCCCGCGGCGAGGTGGTCGTGGTCGACGAGAGCTTCGGGCTGCGGATCACCGAGATCGTCACCAAGGACGCCCGGTGAGCCGCGCCCCCACCGGTCCGGAAGCCGGTGCCCCATGAACCCGGCCGGGGACCTGGAACTGCTGGCCCGGGTCACCGCATCGCTGGTCGCCGTCGTGCTGCTGGCACTGCTGGCGGCCCGGCTGGCCCGGCGGGCGGCCGGGCGGGGTCACGGCCGTGGCCTGCGGGTGCTGGACCGGATCGCGCTGACCCGGGAGTCCTCCCTGGCCGTGGTCGAGGTGGCCGGTCGCGGGCTGGTGCTCGGCGTCGGCCCGCAGGGGGTCCGGGTGCTGACCGAACTGGACGCCGAGACGGTGACCCGCACCTACCCCGAGCCGCCGGCGGACGTCCCCGGGCCGCGCGGCCCCTCCGGTCACCGCCGGGGCGGGCCCTCCGGTCACCCCCGCGGCGGGCCGGACGAGGTGTCCGCGGTCGAGGTCGGCCCGGACGGGGTACGGGTGACCCGGCTGCCCGACGGTGGCGGCCGCCGGTCCCGCGGCAACGGATCCGTCCTGGACCCGCGCACCTGGCGGCAGGCCCTCGAGGCGCTGCGCGACTACACCGCACGGCGCGGGTAGGCGCGCCATGACCCCGACCCGGCTCCCCGCCCCGGCCCGGCACCAGATCCCGACCCTGTTCCCCGAGCCCGCACCTGCCCTGTCCCGGCACCGGCTCCCCGCCCTGTCCCGGCACCGGCCGTCCCCCTGGCCGGCCCGGCCGCTGCCGGTGCTGCTCACCGTGCTGCTGGGGGTGCTGCTGGGCCTGCTGCTGGCGGCGCTGTTCCCGTCCGACGCCGCCTGGGCCGTCCCGAAGGGGCCGGGCGGACCGACCCCGCCCGCGCAGCCGTCGGTCTCGGTGAGCGTCCCCGGCCAGCCCAGCACCGTGGTGACGATCATCCTGCTCACCACGGTGCTCGGCGCGGCCCCGGCGATCCTCCTGCTGTGCACGTCGTTCACCAAGATCATCGTCGTGCTCTCGCTGGCCCGCAGCGCGATCGGCACCCAGAGCATCCCGCCCAACCAGGTGCTCGTCGGGCTGGCCCTGTTCCTGTCCCTGTTCGTCATGGGCCCGACCCTGGACGCGATGAACTCCCAGGGCCTGCAGCCCTACCTGGCCGGTTCGAAGACCTCCTCACAGGCCTACCAGGACGCGACGGTCCCGCTGCGGGAGTTCATGCTCAAGCACACCCGCGACGACGAGATCGCCCTGATGACCAAGGCCGCCGGACAGCCGCTGCCGAAGGACCGCAAGGCCGTCGAGCTGCGCACCCTGGTCCCGGCCTTCGTGCTCAGCGAACTGCGGGCGGCGTTCATCATCGGCTTCGTCGTCTTCGTGCCGTTCCTCGTGGTCGACCTGGTGGTCAGCGCGATCCTGATGTCCCTGGGCATGGTCATGCTGCCGCCGTCGATCGTGTCCCTGCCGTTCAAGTTGCTGCTGTTCGTGATGGTCGACGGCTGGACGCTGATCGTCACCACGCTCATCGGCAGCTACCACTGACGGGCCCCCGAGATGACCGACGACATCGTCCAGCTCGTGGCCTCGGCCCTGCTGACCGCGGCCAAGATCGCCGGGCCCGTGCTCATCGCGACCCTGGCGATCGGCCTGCTGCTGTCGGTCGTCCAGTCCGCCACCCAGATCCAGGAGTCCACGCTGACCTTCCTGCCCAAGCTGGCGGTGGCCGCGGTGGTCCTGGTCCTGACCGGGGCCTGGACGCTGCGGGTCCTGGTCGGTTTCACCCACCAGGCGTTCGACCTGATCCCCGTCCTGCTGCGGCAGTGACCCGAACCGGGAGGAGACCCTGCCCGTGCTCCGTTTCCCCTGGCGCGCCGCCGACCGCGGCACGCCCCGACAGCCGGCGACCCGGGCCGGGCTGCGGGAGCTGGTCGACGCCGCCCCCACCACGCTCATGCTGCTGGACGAGCGGGCCGTCATCGTGCACCGCAGCGAGGGGGCGAAACACGCCCTCGCGCAACTGCTGGCCGCCGACGTCTCCGGCAGCGCCCGGCGGCTCGCCCAGGGCGTCAGCGGCTGACCGGCGGTGAGCGGGCTGCAGGTCGCGATCGGCGAGAGCACCCTCGCCGCCTATCTGCTCGCCCTGGCCCGGACCGCGGGCTTCGTCCTGGTCAGCCCCCCGTTCAACACCCGGACGATTCCCGCCCAGGTCAAGGCAGGGGTGGCGATGGCCCTCGCCCTGCCGCTGACCGGGGCGATGGCCGCCGGTTCCCCGGACCTGACGTCGCGGGCCCTGCTGCTGCAGATGGTCGCGCAGGTGGTGATGGGGCTGGCCCTCGGCTTCTTCGTGCTCGCCGTGGTGGTCCTGTTGCAGACCGTCGGGGACATCTTCGACGCGGTCGGCGGTTTCCAGATGTCGATGTCGCTGGACCCGTTGCTGCTGGTCCAGACCTCGGTGCTGGGCCGGCTCTACCAGCTGCTGGCGGTCACCCTGCTGTTCGCCACCGACGGGCACCTGCTGGTGCTGCAGGGGCTGGCCCGCTCCGCCGGGGCGATGCCGGTGCCCGTGCTGTCCTGGAACCAGGTCGCCCAGGTGGTGACCGCGGACGTCGCCGGGGTGATGGCGGGGGCGGTCGAGATCGCCGCCCCGGTGATGGCCACGATGCTGGTCGCCGACGTCGCCCTCGGTCTGATGAGCCGGGCGGCCCCCGCGCTGAACGCCTTCACCCTCGGCTTCCCGCTGAAGATCGCCTTCACGTTGCTCCTGGTGGCGCTCATGGTGGCCCGGGTGCCGGATGCCCTGGCCCGGCTGGTGGAGCAGGCCGTGGAGCTCGGGCTGAACCTGTCCGGCGGCTGAGCGGATGGCCGACGACCACGGCAAGACCGAGAAACCGACACCCCGGCGGCTGAAGCGGGCCCGCAAGGAGGGCCAGTTCCCCCGCACGCAGGACGCCGCGACCTGGCTGGCACTGGCCGCCGCGGCCGCGATGCTGCCCCGCACCGGACAGTTGCTGGTCCAGGACGTCCGGCACGGTTTCGCCCGGCTGGGCACCCTGGAGTCCCGGCCCAGCCCGGCCCGGGCCCTGCAGGCGCTGAGCAGCGTCCCGGTCGACGTCCTGCTCACGGTGGCCCCGATCTCGGTCGCCGCCGCGGCCGCCGCGGTCCTGGCCACCGCCGCCCAGGGCGTCCACCCGACGACGAAGACCCTGGTCCCGAAGTTCAGCCGGCTGTCCCCCAAGCAGGGGCTCAAGCGGATGTTCGGGGTCCGCTCGGCCTGGGAGACCACCAAGAGCCTGGCGAAGGTCCTGGTCATCGCGCTGGTGGTGTACGCGCTGGCGCGCAGCCTGGTCCCGGCCCTGCTCGGCGGCACGATGCCGCTGGTGGCCGTGGTCGACCGCACCCGGTCCGGACTGGAGACGATGCTGTGGTCGGTCGCCATGGCCGGCCTGGTGATGGCCGGGGCGGACTACGCCTTCCAGCGCCGGACCGTGATGAAGCAGCTGCGGATGACCCCGCGCGAGATCCGGGACGAGGCGAAGCAGACCGAGGGCGACCCGCAGCTGAAGAGCGCCATCCGGTCCCGGCAGATGGCGATCAGCCGCAACCGGATGCTGCGCGCGGTGACGGAGGCGGACGTCGTCCTGGTCAACCCGACCCACCTCGCGGTCGCGCTGAAGTACGAGCCGGCCAAGGGAGCCCCACGGGTGGTGGCCAAGGGGGCGGACAACCTCGCCCTGAGGATCCGCCGGATCGCCCACGAGAACCGGGTCCCCGTGGTCGAGGACAAGCCCCTGGCCCGCACCCTGTACCGGATCTGCGATCTCGGGGACGAGGTCCCCGCCGAGCTGTACCTGGCCGTGGCCCGGATCCTCGCCTTCGTGATGTCCGCGGGACGGCCGAGCCGCACCACGACCACCGCCAGCCGGCCGACCACGCCCGCCCTGCGCCTGCCGGACCTGCCGGGCAAGGGGGTGCTGCGGGCCCGGCGGGCCCGGCAGCAGCGCGAGGCCCGTCGCGCGACCCGCTCGTAGGGCCGGGCGGGCGCAGGCTCCTGACCTGACCGGAAGTCCCGCCGTCGCCGGGGTGGACGGCGACCCGGCTGCCG
>DASTGO010000462.1:0-17394 GCA_035719045.1 Kineosporiaceae bacterium
CCCGCCGGGACCACGTGGACCGGGGCGCGGCGACCTGTCCGCCGCCCGGCGTACGGTGACGCCATGCGCGCCGACGAGAGCAGCCGACCGCCGGCCGACCACTCCCGACCGTACGCCGACCACGGTGCACCGCCCGGCGACGATCTCAGCGACTGGCCCACCGGACGGCTGCTGTCCGCGGCGGCCCGGCTGGTCGAGCACGCCTGGAACGCCCACCTGTCCGCCTGGGACCTCAACCATGCCGGCCTGACCGCCCTGCACGTCCTGCTCGGCGGGCCGCTCACCCAGCGGGAGCTCGCCGCCCGGGTCCAGGTGGAGGACCAGACCATGAGCCGGACGCTGGAACGGCTGGAACGCAGCGGCTTCGTGGAGCGGCACCGGGACCCCGGCGACCGTCGCCGCCTGCTGGTCTCGCTGACCGACGCCGGGCGGGAGGCCTTCCGCCGGGCCGGTGACCTGGACGTCGCCGAGAGCTTCTTCGCCGCGCTCGGGGACGATCTGCTGCCGGTGCGCCGGGCGCTGGCCGCGATCGTCCGCCACCACTCGGGCCTGCGCTGGCCGGACGGCCACCAGGACCCGGGCGGGCCGGGCCCGGTGACCGGCGACAGCCCGCACCGCGCGGCGAGGTCCTCACCCCCGCCTCCGGACTGCCCTGGTGCCGGTCGCTCCTAGAGTGGTGCCCGTGACGACGCTGCGCTTCGAATCCGTCGGTTTCGGCGAGGACCGGGTCGACTACGAGCGGGCCTGGGCGATGCAGCGGGACCTGCACGCCCGGGTGGCGGCCGGCGAGGCCCCGGACACCGTGCTGCTGCTGGAGCACCCCGCCGTCTACACCGCGGGCAAGCGGACGGCCCCGCATGAGCGCCCCTTCGACGGGACCCCGGTCATCGACGTCGACCGCGGGGGCAGGATCACCTGGCACGGCCCGGGGCAGCTGGTCGGCTACCCGATCGTCCGGCTGGCCGACCCGGTCGACGTGGTCGCCTATGTCCGGCGACTCGAGGAGGCCCTGATCGGGGTGTGCGCCGACCTCGGGGTGAGCGCGGACCGGGTCGAGGGCCGCAGCGGCGTGTGGATCCCGGCGGACGCCCGTGGCCGTGAGCGCAAGATCGCCGCGGTCGGGATCCGGGTCGCCCAGGGCGTCACCATGCACGGGTTCGCCCTCAACTGCGATCCGGACATGTCCTGGTTCTCCCGGATCGTGCCCTGCGGCATCCCCGACGCCGACGTGACCTCACTGTCCGCCGAGCTCGGCCGGGACGTCACCGTCACCGAGGTGCTCCAGCCCGTGCAGCGGCATCTGGCGGCGGTCGGGCTCAGCGGGCGCGGCGCGGCGACACAGCGCACGACGGCGCCGCGGGAGTCCGGCGCAGCCCCCGTCGCGGGCTGACCCCGCGGGCCACTCCCCGACCAGGCCACTCCCCGACCAGGCCGCTCCCCGACCAGGCCGCAGACCTCGCCTCGGTGCCGGTCACCGCTTCCCGTCGGCGCCCTCACCCCCGTCGGTGCCCTCGCCCGCGGCGGACCTGCGCTCTCGCAGGGCGGCGGCCAGGGCGGCGACCCGCTCCCCGGACTCCCGCCAGCCGACCACCGGCTCCGCCACCGCCAGGGCACCGTCCGGCGCGATCACCTGCACCGTCCACGGCCGCCGCAGCGCCACCCGCACGACCACGACCACGGGCAGCAGGGCGACCAGCAGGGACAGTTCCAGCAGGCTGGTCAGCGCGAGCAGCAGGAACGGCAGCGCGATGACCAGGACGATCCCGGCGACCAGGACGCCGAGGAAGCCGGGCAGGTCCTCCACGAGCCCCCCGACGTCCGGGAGGTCGAAGTCCCAGTAGTCCGGCGTGTGCCGGATCCGCCGCCGCCAGGGCAGCCAGCGCCGGCCCACCTGCCAGGTCTTCCCGTCCAGATCACGTACGCGCACGGCGGGCAACCCTAACGGCAGCCAGGCCCGCGGGGAGCCCGCCGCAGAGCCGTCACCTACCCTGGACGGCGTGACCGTGGTTCCGGAGGGACGCCGCCTGCTGCGGGTGGAGGCGCGCAACGCGCAGACCCCGATCGAGCGCAAGCCGCCGTGGATCCGCACCACCGCACGGATGGGCCCGCAGTTCACCGAGCTGACCGGCCTGGTGAAGGGCCAGGGCCTGCACACCGTGTGCCAGGAGGCCGGCTGCCCCAACATCTTCGAATGCTGGGAGGACCGGGAGGCCACCTTCCTCATCGGCGGCGACGAGTGCAGCCGGCGGTGCGACTTCTGCCAGATTCACTCCGGCCGACCCTCCCCGCTGGACCCCGACGAGCCCCGCCGGGTGGCCGACAGCGTAGCGGCCATGGGACTGCGGTACGCCACGATCACCGGGGTGGCCCGCGACGACCTGCCGGACGAGGGCGCCTGGCTGTACGCGCAGACCGTCCGGGCCGTGCACGAGGCCAGCCCCGGGACCGGGGTGGAGATCCTCGTCCCGGACTTCTCCGGCAAGCCGGACCTGCTGCAGCAGGTCTTCGACGCCGCCCCCGAGGTGTTCGCGCACAACCTGGAGACGGTGCCCCGGATCTTCCGCCGGATCCGCCCGGCGTTCTCCTACGAACGCTCCCTCGGGGTGATCACCACCGCCCGCGAGTCCGGGATGGTCACCAAGTCCAATCTCATCCTCGGCCTCGGGGAGACCCGTGAGGAGGTCTCCCAGGCCCTGCGGGACCTGCACGACGCCGGCTGCGACCTGGTCACGATCACCCAGTACCTGCGGCCCTCCGCCCTGCACCACCCGGTCGAGCGCTGGGTCAGGCCGGAGGAGTTCGTCGAGCTCGCCGCCGAGGCCGAGGGGCTCGGCTTCGCGGGGGTGATGTCCGGGCCGCTGGTCCGGTCCTCCTACCGGGCCGGCCGGCTGTGGGCGCAGGCGATGACCCGGCGTGGACTGCCCGTCCCGCCGCAACTGGCCCAGCTGGCCGCCCCCGGCACCACCCGCCAGGAGGCGGGCACCCTGCTCGGCCACTGACCGGTCACCGGCTCCCCGCCCACCGGCCCGGCCGGCCACCGCAGGGCCGCGCTCCGGCACCGAACGGACGAACCTCACCGAATCCCCGGGCCGGCCGTCCCGGGCCCGTCATCCGGCCGCGGCCGTGCCCCGTATCCTCGACCCCATGGCCCGCTCGAAGTCCGGCAGCGACTCCACCCCCGCCAAGCAGGGACGCATCGCGCAGTTGCGCGCCGTGTTCACGATGACCCGCCGGGCCGACCCGGCCGTCGTCTGGTGGATGCTGCTGGGCCTGCTCGCCCCGATCGCGGTGGGCTTCCTGATCGGCGCCCTGGTCGGGCAGCGGGTGTACGTCACCATCCTCGGCGCCCTGTTCGGGATCATGCTCGCCACCATGGTGATGGCCCGCCGGGCCGAGCGCGCGGCGTTCGCCCAGCTCGCCGGGCAGCCGGGAGCGGCGCTGGCGGCCCTGCAGAACGTCAAGCGGGGCTGGGACATCGAGGACCAGCCCTGCGCGGTCGACCCGCGCACCCAGGACCTGGTGTTCCGGGCGGTCGGCCGGCCCGGGGTCCTGCTCGTCACCGAGGGCCCGCTGCCCCGGGTCGCCCGCCTGGCGGAGCAGGAGCGCAAGCGGGTCAACAAGCTGCTGGGCAGCGAGGTCCCGGTGACCGTCCTGCACACCGGGGACGACGAGGGGCAGCTCCCGCTGCGCAAACTGCGGGGCGCGGTGCTGCGGCTGCGGCCCAAGCTGACCAAGACCGAGGTCTCGGCGATCTCGAAACGGCTGCGGGCGTTCGGCGCGGTCAAGCCGCCCATCCCCAAGGGCATCGACCCGATGCGGATGCGCCCCGACCGCCGGGCCACCCGCGGCCGCTGACCCGCCCAGAGGAGCCCGCCTCCTCCGGGTGAGCGCCGGACTGCGGCGAGTTTCTTCTGCCGTTATGGTGCGGAAACATCGGCGGGCTTGACTGGGTCGCAGCCCGGGGGGGCGCTCCCCGGTCAACCCGCAGCCGCACCCAACGCGCACCGGTCCGCGGCGACGCCGCACGCCGCAGGCGGACCAGGAAGAGGCCGCCGTGATCGTCTCCGCCACCTCTGAGGTCGTCCGCATCATGGGCGTCTGGGTCCGCCGCGCCGACGCCGGGCTGGCTCTCGGCGCCGCACGCAATGCCGCGGCCTCCCTCGCCGACAACCGGGCCCGCCGGATGGACGCCGCCCGCGCGCTGCATGACCTGCAGGCCGTGCTGCCCGCCGAGACCGATACCGCAGTCGTCTGACTCCCGTCCCCGTCTGAACCGGCCGGGATCCCCTCGGCCGGGTCGACCTGCAGGCCTCCCGGCCGATGCCAGGCTGGAGCCGTGCACCTGTTCCGCGTCTGGGCCCCCGCCGCCACCGCCGTCGACCTCGTCCTGCCCACCGAGGACCGCCGGCTGCCCATGGTCCCCGCGGACGGCGGCTGGTGGGCCCTTGAGGTTCCCGGGACGGGACACGGCACCGACTACGCCTTCAGCCTCGAGGGCGGCCCGGCCCGCCCCGACCCGCGCAGTCCGTGGCAACCCGCGGGCGTACACGGCCCCAGCCGGGTCTTCGACCCCGCCCGGCACCACTGGAACGACACCGGCTGGACCGGCCGGGACGCCCGCGGCTGCGTGATCTACGAGCTGCATGTGGGGACCTTCACCGCCGAGGGCACCCTGGACGCGGCGGCGACCCGCCTGGACCACCTGGTTGCGCTCGGCGTGGACCTGGTCGAGTTGATGCCCGTGGCGGCCTTCGACGGACGGTGGGGCTGGGGGTACGACGGCGTGGCGCCCTACGCCGTGCACGAGCCGTACGGGGGGCCGGCGGCCCTGCAGCGGTTCGTGGACGCCGCCCACGTCGCCGGGCTGGCCGTCTGCCTCGACGTCGTCTACAACCACCTCGGCCCCTCCGGGAACTACCTGCCGGAGTTCGGCCCGTACTTCACCGACCGCCACCGGACCCCCTGGGGCAGCGCGGTGAACCTGGACGACGACGGCAGGGTCCAGGTCCGGCGGTGGATCTGCGACAACGCACTGCGCTGGCTGCGGGACTTCCACCTCGACGCGCTTCGCCTGGACGCGGTGCACGCCCTGGCCGACGACTCCCCCCGGCACCTGCTGGCGCAACTGTCCGACGAGGTGGCCGAGCTGTCCCGCACCCTGCGCCGCCCGCTGTCCCTGATCGCCGAGAGCGACCTCAACGACCCCCGGATGATCGAGCCGACCCGCGACGGCGGGCTCGGGATGACCGCCCAGTGGGACGACGACGTCCACCACGCCCTGCACACGGCGCTGACCGGCGAGCGGCAGGGCTACTACGTGGACTTCGGTTCCCCGCAGGTGCTGGCCCGGACCCTGACCCGGGTGTTCCGCCACGCCGGGGACTGGTCGACCTTCCGGGGCAGGGCGTGGGGACGACCGGTGGATCCGGCCCGCCACCGCGGCCACCGTTTCGTCGTCTGCCTGCAGAATCATGACCAGGTCGGCAATCGCGCCACCGGGGACCGGATCGGGGCGAGTCTGCCGCCTGGCGGGCTCGCGATCGGCGCCGCGCTCGTGCTCACCTCCCCGTACACACCGCTGCTGTTCATGGGCGAGGAGTGGGCAGCGGGCACCCCGTGGCCGTACTTCACCGACTTCCCGGACCCCACACTGGGCCGGGCCGTGTCCCGGGGCCGCCTGGAGGAGTTCGCCGCCCACGGCTGGACCGCCGGCCAGCTGCCCGACCCGCAGGATCCGGCGACCCGGCGATCGGCGGTGCTGGACTGGTCCGAGCCCGGCCGCGAGCCGCATGCCGCGCTGCTGGCCTGGTACCGGGACCTGATCGCGTTGCGCCGCAAGGAACCCGACCTGCGCGACGACGACCTGTCCGCGGTCCGGGTCGAGACCGGCGGCACCTGGGTGCGGATGCGCCGCGGCCGCCTGCACGTGGTGGCCAACCTCGGTCCGGAACCCGTCACCGTTCCCCTCCCCGCACCCGCACCGGCCGTCCCCGCCACCACGGCCCCCGCCGCACCGGCACCGGCCGTCCCCGCCACCACGACCCCCGCCGCCGCACCGGCACCGGCCGCACCCGCCGCCACCACCCTGCCGGAGGACGGGCCGCCCCCGGCCGGTGCCGAACTCGTGCTCGCCTGGGGTGCGGTGACCCTGCCGGACCCCGGCCACCTGCTGCTGCCCGGGTGGACGGTCGCGATCGTCCGGGTGGGGCGGCCCGGGGCCGGCGATGGCAGGATCGGGACACCATGACCGAGTCCGGAACCGGGCCGGGCACCGACGGGGTGCCCGCCGCCCTCGCCGAGATCATCGAGGAGTTCCACGCCCTCGCCGAACGGGACCGCCTGCAGTTGCTGCTGGAGTTCAGTGACGGGCTGCCCCCGCTGCCGCCGGAGCTGGCCGGGCACCGCGACCGGATGGAACCGGTGGCCGAATGCCAGTCCCCGGTGTTCCTGGCGGTCGAGGTGGACGACGACGCCGGACGGACCGTGCACGTCCACTTCGACGCCCCGCCGCAGGCCCCGACCACCCGCGCTTTCGCCGGGATCCTCACCGAGGGGCTGGACGGGCTCAGCGCCCGGGAGGTGCTGCAGGTGCCCGACGACGTCCCGTCCCGGCTCGGCCTGACCGACGCGGTGAGCCCGCTGCGGCTGCGCGGGATGACCGGCATGCTCGCCCGGATCAAGCGCCAGGTCCGCGAGCGGACGGCCGCCGGATGAGCCAGTTGCGGATGCTCCTGCCGGGCACCGCCGTCGTCGGTGACCTGCGGGCGGGCCGGGCCGACGCGGTGCAGGCGCTGGCCGACCTGTACGCCTACCCGGTCCCGGTCCCGGTCACGGGCTGGGTGCGGGCGTCCCTGGTGTCCACCCTCGACGGCGCGGTGGCCGGTGCGGACGGGCGGGCCGGCTCGATCGCCACCGCCCCCGACCGCGCGGTGTCCGGCGTCCTGCGCGGGCTGGCCGACGTGATCCTGGTCGGCGCCGGGACGGTCCGGGCCGAGGGCTACCGGCTCCCGGCGGCGGATCCGGACTTCGCCGAGCGCCGGGCCGCGGCCGGTCAGGCACCGGCGCCTCGGCTGGCGATCGTCACGGTCAGCGGGGACCTCGGCAACGCCGGCGCGGATCTCGGCGGCCCCGACGGCCCGTACCTGGTCACCACGGCCGGCGCACAACTGGACCGGCTGCGCGCCCTGGCCGGCGCCGACCGGGTGCTGGTCGCCGGGGAGGACCGCGTCGACCCGCGGCTGGCGGTCGCCCACCTCGCCGCCCGCGGGCTGCGCCGGATCCTGCTGGAGGGCGGCCCGCACCTGCTCGGCGATGTCCTCGCCGCGGACTGCCTGGACGAGATCTGCCTGGCCCACAGCCCCCTGCTGACCGGCGGCGGCGCCCTGCGCGGGGCCGTCGGCAGTGGGACGGCGCTGCGGTTGCGGCCGGCCCACCTGGTCGAGTGCGAGGCCACCCTGCTCGGCCGCTGGCTCGTGCACAGGCCATGACGGCGCGCTACCAGGAGTGGCCGGGGATGCGGCGACAGTCACCCGAACGGCCGTGTCCTGCACCACAGTCCGCCCGGTTCGGCCGATGCGCTGGCCCGGACCGGACGGCAGATGTGACGATGGCGCCCGTTGTGGCGACGGGGGCGGGTGTGTCCGGGGGCGCCGGACCCGCGGAACCGGCCTCCGGACAACGGGCCGGTGCGGCACCACCACCCGGTGGCAGCCGTGTGAGCCGTGAGCAGAGCGGGGTGGACAGGGGCGTGTCTGGGGTGGATGACGACGGGCGGTCCCGGCCGGGTCCGGACGTGGACCCGACCCGGGGGGCGGCGTGAGGATCCTCCACGTCAGTGACGCGTACCTGCCCAAGCAGGGCGGGATCGAGGTCCAGGTGCACGACCTGGCCACCCGCCAGGCCGAGGCGGGCCACGAGGTCACCGTGCTCACCTGCGCCCCGGAACACCGTGCCGGCACCAACCGCTCCACCGACGCCGTACCCGACGCCGCGACGACCAGGGTGCACGCTCCGGCGGGTGCGCGCGCCGTTCCCGGCGTCGGCGGGCGGGAGGGGTCCGGGGACGCCGCCGACGGGACCGAGCCGGAGCCGCAGGTCCGGGTCCGGCGGGTCCGGGTGCCCTGGGGACGGATCCGGCGGACCAACACGACGCTGCGCCGGCTGATCCGGGACGAGCAGGTGGAGGTCGTGCACGCCCACCTGTCGGTGCTTTCCCCGCTGTCGATCCTCGCGGTCCGCACCGCGGCGAAGGACGGCGTCCCCGTGGTGGCGACCCTGCACTCCCTGTGGTGGTTCGCCACCCCGCTCTACGCGATCGCCGACCTCGTCGTGCGCTGGTCGCACTGGCCCGTGCAGTGGACGGCGGTCAGCGAGCTGGCCGCGGAGCCGATGCGGGGCGTGCTGCGCGGCCGGGCCGAGGTGAGCATCCTGCCCAACGGGATCGACCCCGGCGCCTGGCTGGTCGAGCCGCAGCCCCGCGAGGCCGACGACGTCCTCGTCGTCACCGTGATGCGGCTGGCGGCCCGCAAGCGCCCCCGGGCCCTGCTGAAGGCCTTCCGTCAGGCGCTGGACCAGCTGCCCGCCGGCATCCGGCTGCGGCTGGTGGTGATCGGGGACGGCCCGCTGCGCCCGAAGCTGGAGCGGGACGTCGCCCGGCTGCGGCTGACCGGGCAGGTCGAACTGCGCGGCGCCCAGCGGCGGGACCAGATCCGCGAGCTGTACCGGCGGGCCGACCTGTACATCGCCCCCGCCGTGCTGGAGTCGTTCGGGATCGCCGCCCTGGAGGCCCGCAGCGCCGGACTGCCGGTGATCGCCCGCGCCCAGACCGGGATCGCCGACTTCATCCGGCACCGCGAGCACGGCCTGCTGGCCCGCGACGACGCGGGCCTGGCCGCCGCGCTGGCCGAACTCGCGACGACGCCGCAGCAGCGGGCCCGGATGTCGGCGACCAGCCGCGCCACCGCCCCGGAGTGGGGCTGGGGCGAGGTGCTGCAGCGCTGCGACCTGGCGTACAAGGTCGCCCACGAGGTCAGCGGCACCCGCCGCTGACCCGCGGCCGGCCGTCCCGCCGCGACCGGCCCACAGCCGCAACAGCTACAGCCGCAACAGGAAGCGGGCGACGGCGGTGTCCCACTGGTCGGGGTCGACGTTCCACTCCTTGGTGTGCCGCGCCCCCGGGACGTCGAGGTAGGTGACCAGGTCCGGGCGGGCGGCGGCCAGCCGGCGGGACGGACCGGACGGGACGAACTCGTCGTCGTCGCTGTGCACCAGCAGGATCGGCAGCTGCAACTCCTCGGCGCGACGCACCCAGTCCAGCCGGTCCAGCAGGACCGGAGCGTCCACGCCCGCCAGCCGCCAGGCCTGGCTGTGCCCGAGCATCGCCTGAGACAGCCGCCCGATCCCGCCCGGCACCCGGTTCACCCGGGCGTGGTGGTCCAGCACGTCGCGCCAGTCCAGGACCGGGGAGTCCAGGACGACCGCACGCACCCGGTCCGACAGCCAGGACCGGGACATCAGCTGCAGCACGATCGCGCCGCCCATCGACCAGCCGGCCAGGACCACATCCCGGGCCCCGTGCTCGACCGCGTGGAGCACCGCCGCCTCGACGTCCAGCCACTCGCAGTCCCCGAGGTGGTAGCGCCCGCCCCGGCTGCGGACCGCGCCGGCATCGTTGCGGTAGCTGACCACGAGGGCGGGGAACCCGAGCCGGTGCAGCACCGGGATCGCGCGCAGGCACTCCTCCCGGGTGGCCCCGCGACCGTGCACCAGGATCGCCCAGGTGTCCCGCGCCGGGACCCCGCCCGAGGGCGGGAGGAACCAGGTGGGCAGCGGCCCGTCCCCGGTGTCCAGGTCGATGTCGGAGTACGCCAGGCCCAGGGCCGACGTGGGTGTCCCGGCGTAGAAGTACTGGTTCCACCGGGCCGGACCCTCGCGCAGCCTCCCGGAGTCGATACCGAGCACCCGCCGGGTGACGGTCCCCGCGACGTCGTCGTGGTCGATCACCTCGCCGAGCCGGGCATGTCCTCCGCCGCGCTCCAGCCACAGGCCGTACCGCCCGGGCGCGACCGTCTCAGGTGTGGCCCGCAGGGTGACCGTCCCCGCCCCGACCCCCAGCACGTGGACGTCGTCGGGGCGCTCGGCATCCGGCGACACCACCCGTCGCGCCAGATACGTCGCGGCCGCCGACACGGCCGCCCCTGCCAGCAGGGACGCCGCCGCCCCGGCCATCGCCCCGCGGACCAGACCGCGTCGCACCGCTGCGGATCCCACGAGCCCTCCTCGCCCGGGCCCGTCCGGTGCCCACCGGACCGGTCGCCCCTCGTCCTGTCCCCCCACGGCCATGCTGCGATTGTGCCGACCCGTCCGCCCACCAGCCACGCCGGGCCCGCCGGATACCGTTCCCCCGTGGCCGCTCCCGCGCCTGTGCCGTCCCCGCCGGACCACCCGGCACCCGTGCCGTCCGCCGAGGAGCCCCCGGACCCGGTGCCGCCGGTCGCCTGGCGCCCGCTGACGGTGCTGGTGGGCACGCAGGTGGCGGTGCTGGTCGCCCTGGCCGGCCGGTACGGCTTCCACCGCGACGAGCTCTACTTCCTCGCCTGCGGACGGCGGCTGGCCTGGGGATACCCCGATCAGCCGCCGCTCACCCCCGCCCTCGCCCGGCTCGCCGACCTGGTGGCACCGGGCTCGCTGGTCGCGCTGCGGCTGCCCGCCGTCCTGGCCGCCGCCGCGGTGACCCTGCTGGCGGGGCTGCTGGCCCGGGAGTTCGGAGGGGGCCGGACGGCGCAACTGCTGACCGCCCTGACCGTCGGCAGCGCCCCCTTCGTGTTGGTGTCCGGACACGGCCTGTTCACCTCGACCCCGGATGTCGCGTTCGGCGTCGCGATCGTCTGGCTGGCCGTCCGGGCGCTGCGGACCGGATGGCAGCCGCTGTGGGCCGTGGCCGGGGTGGTGACCGGGATCGCCCTGCTCAACAAGCAGTTGCCGGCCTTCCTGGTGGCGGCTCTGCTGGCCGGGGCCCTGCTCACCCCCGCCGCGCGTCCGGTGCTGCGCTCGCGCTGGTTGTGGGCGGGAGCGCTGTCCGCCACCGTGCTGTGGGCGCCGGTACTGCTGTGGCAGGCCCGCCACGGCTGGCCGCAGCTGGAACTGGCCCGCCAGATCCGCGCCGAGTACGGCACGCCCGGTCAGCGGATCGCCTTCGTCGCCGGACAGTTCCTCATCTATGGACCGGTCGGTGGCTACCTGTGGGTGACGGGACTGCGCCGGCTGTGGCGGGACCGTGACCGGCCGGTGTTCCGGGTCCTGCCCTGGGCCTGGCTGGCCCTGCTGGCCTTCTACGCGGCCTCCGGAGGCCAGCTGTACTACCCGGCGGCCGTCTACCCCGCCCTGATCGCCGCCGGAGCGGTGGCCGTGGAGCGGTACCGGCGCCGGACCCGGACCACGGCACTGCTCGCGCTGAGCGCCTCGGCACTGCTGTTCCCCGCGATGCTGCCGGTCCTCCCGGCGACCACCCTGGCCACGACGCCGTGGTCCGGGCCGGCCGAGCAGCAGCGGGAGATGGTCGGCTGGCCGCAGTTCGTCGACCAGGTGGCCGTCGCGTACCGGTCCGTCCCCGCCGCCCGGCGGGCGCAGACGGTGCTGTTCACGTCGAACTACGGCGAGGCCGGGGCGATCGACCAGCTCGGCGGCTCCCGGGGGCTGCCGCACGCCTACAGCGGGATCAACGGCTACGGCCTGTGGGGACCGCCGCAGGCCCCGGCGGACGCCCCGGTCGTCGTGGTCGCCGAGGGCGGACCGCCCGACCCGCGGGTGTTCACCGGTTGTGGCCCCGGCGAGCGGGTCCGCGGACCGGTGCCCAACGAGGAGACCACCTGGGCCGCGATCCACGTCTGCACCGGGGTCCGCGGGAGCTGGGAGCAGGTCTGGCCCCTGCTGGTTCACCTGTCCAGCTGATCCGGCCGTCCGGGTGATCCGGCCGTCCGGGTGATCCGGGCGAACCGAGCCGGACCGCCCACCGCACCGCCGGACGTCCCGCCGAAGATCGGGCCCGGAGCTCTAAGGTGGTGGCGCCCAGTTCCGCCGCACCCGCCGGGAGTCGCCGTGACCGCCTCCATCGTCGTTCTCACCGAGCAGGCCCTCGGCAGCGACGACGCGGCCCGGCTGGTCGGGCTGCATGCCGAGGACCACCCACGGTTCCGGGTCCTCGTCCCGGCGGACTCCCGCTCCAACCTGCTCGCCGACGTCCTGGACCATCTGAGCCTGCTGGAGCTGCGACAGGCCCTGGAGGTCGTGCGCGGTCACGGGAACGGCGACCGGGACAGCGCCGAGAAGGCCCTGGCCGTCTCCCTGGAACAGCTGCAGGCCGCCGGGGCCGTTGCCGAGGGCCGGATCGTCGGCGGCGACCCGGTGGCCGCGGTGGCCGCCGAACTGGAACGTGACACGGCCGACGAACTGGTCGTGGTGACCCGCCCGCACGCCGTGGAGGACACCTTCCACACCGACTGGGCGTCCCGGGCCCGCGAGCAGCTCGGACTGCCCGTGCTGCACGTCTACGCCGGATCGAACTGGCTCGGCTGACCACCCGACCGCTCTCGAACCGGGCTGACCACCCGGCCGCTGCAGGCCGGGCCCGTCCGCATCAGCCGGACCGGCCCCTGCAGGCCGGATCCCCACCGTTCCGAGGCAAACGACGATCCCGGCCGGAGCAGCTCCGGCCGGGATCGTCACGCCTGATCAGGGTTCGGGATCGACCAGGGTCTTCCAGCCGAAGGCGAACAGCAGGAACGCCCCGAGCAGGGAGAGCCCGCTGAGCGCCGGCGGCGCCTCGACCCGGAGGGTCTCCAACCCCAGCCACACGGCGAGCACCATGAGCATCATGGCGACGCCCGAGGTGGCCCGCTGCGGCACCGCGTGGGTGACGAGCTTCGCCTGCTGGATCACCGTCCGAGCCGTCGGCGTCGCGGTCGCGATGACCAGCGTGCCAGGCTCGGACTCGCCGACCACCTGACTCTCGCCGCCGGTGCGCTCGGCGATGCTGTCCGCGATCCGGCGTTCCATCCGCTCGGCTTTCTCCTTGCGGATGCCCTGGACCACGAAGGTCAACCCCTGACCCGCCAGGAACAGCGCCGCGAGCAACGCGGGCACCCGGAGGTCACCGGGCGTGGTGGAGGACGCCTGATCGGCCACGCCGAGCAGAACACCGAAGATGATGAGGCCTACCCCAAGGACCGACACACCCGTCACCCTACCGATCGTGGCATTTCCGCGCGCCTGGTTACGGACAGCATCATTCTCGCGGATCGGACGACCCCACAGTGCACCTGCAAGATCCGTTCGAACCCGGGACCGCCAGGATGGCAGGTCTTCGTGGAGACCTTCCGGAAGCACCGGTGGCGGCGGGTCGACCAGATGAAGATCACCATGACCTGCGGGCACGTCGGCTCCGTAGGGTTGGTCCTCCGAACGCCGTGGAGGTTCCGAGGTCATGGCGGCTCCCAGGTGTAGCTCAGTGCACTGTCGGGATCATGGTACTCAACGTAGCCTCTAACGGACGATCGGTGCATGATCCCTTTGTCGGGAACGTCACGTGTCGCATTGTGGTTGGCCCTGAGGACCGCGCGTGTCCACCAGGACGAACGCCACCGCGTGGCGAACACTTTCAGTGTGCACCCGATGACCTACTGAGGAGAACGGTGAACGATCCGACGACGCGCAGCGATCCTCGGTACCCCGTTCGGCTCACCGAGGAGCAGTGGCGGGAACGGCTGGACCCGAAGGAGTACGCGGCGCTGCGGGAGGCCGGCACCGAACGGCCCTACACCGGCGAGTACACCGACGACCACACCGAGGGCGTCTACGCCTGCCGGGCCTGCGGGGCGGAGCTGTTCACCAGCCGGGAGAAGTTCGACAGCCACTGCGGGTGGCCGTCGTTCTTCGCACCGCTGGCCGCCGACCGGGGCGAGTACGTCGCGGACCACTCGCTGGGCATGGTCCGGACCGAGGTCCGCTGTGCCGCCTGCGGCTCCCATCTCGGCCACGTGTTCGAGGGCGAGGGCTATGACACGCCCACCGACCAGCGGTACTGCATCAACTCGATCAGCCTGCGCCGCCGGTCCGCCTCATGACCACCCGGCCCGGCACCGTCCACCGGGCCCACTGGACGGACCTGGACCCGACGACCCTGCACGACCTGCTCCGGCTGCGGATCGACGTCTTCGTCGTCGAGCAGAAGTGCGCCTACCCCGAACTCGACGGCCGCGATCTCGAACCCGGCACCGAACATCTGTGGATCACCGACGCCTGCGGACCCGCGTCCTACCTGCGGGTGCTCACCGAGCCGGACGGCGCACGCCGGGTCGGGCGGGTCTGCACCCGAGGGAACGCCCGCGGCCGGGGGCTGGCCGCCAGGCTCCTGGACGCCGTGCTCGCCGGGTGGCCGCAGGCCCGGCTGGTGCTCGACGCCCAGACCTACGTCGCAGGCTTCTACGCCGCCCGTGGCTTCGCCGTCAGCGGGCCGGAGTTCGTCGAGGACGGCATCCCGCACGTCCCCATGGTCCGCGACCCCGGCCCCCCGGCCTGAGGGCACCCACCCGCCGCAGGGGTGGGCGCCGCCGGGCCGGGCCAGAGAGCCGGGCTCGTCGCGTCCGGACAGTGCCTCGTCAGGGCAGGGCGGCGACGAGTTCGGCCGGAGCGACCCGCGGGCCGGTGAAGAACGGGGTCTCCACCCGCACGTGGCGGCGGGCACCGACCGCACGCAGGTCCCGCATCAGGTCCACGATCCGGTGCAGCTCGTCGGCCTCGAAGGCGAGCACCCACTCGTAGTCGCTCAGCGCGAAGGTCGCCATGGTGTTGGCCCGCACGTCCGGGAAGCCGCGGCCGGCCATCCCGTGCTCGACCAGCAGCGCCCGCCGTTCCTCCTCCGGCAGCAGGTACCACTCGTGGGACCGCACGAAGGGGTACAGGCACAGGTAGCCGCGGGCCGGTTCCCCGGCGAGGAAGGCAGGCACGTGGCCGCGGTTGAACTCCGCGGGACGGTGGATCGCCACCGCCGACCAGACCGGCTTCAGGTGCCGACCGAGCCGGGTGCGGCGCAACTGGTGGTAGGCCTCCTGCAGGACGTCCACGCCGGGGGCATGGGTCCAGATCACCAGGTCGGCGTCGGCGCGCATCCCGGAGACGTCGTACCAGCCGCGGACGGCCAGGTCCTTGCCGGCCAGCCCCGCGTACACGGCCTCGGCCTCGGCCGCGAGCTCGGCCCGGTCCTGCGGCAACGGGTCGGTGACGGCGAACACCGACCACATGGCGTACCGGACCAGGTCGTTGACCTCACGCGCCGTGCGGGTGCCGCCCCAGGCGTGGCCGGCGGGCTGTTCGGCATCGGTGGGCGGTTCGGGACTGGTGGACTGCTCGCTCATACCGGCATTGTCCCCCCGGCCAGGACCTGCCCCGTCCCCCCGGCCAGGACCTGCTCCGCGGCCCGGTCCGCCGAGGCGATGCAGGCGGCGATCCCGACCCCGTCGTAGGTGGCTCCGCAGACGGCCAGCCCGGGCACACCGGCCACGGCCGCGCGGATCCGGGCCACCCGGTCCACATGCCCGACGGCGTACTGGGGCAGGGCGCCGGCCCAGCGCGCGACGTACGAGGCGACCGGGGCCAGGCGCCGCCCGAGCAGGTCGGACAGCTCCGCGACGGAGGTGGCGACCAGGTCGCCGTCGTCACGCTGCAGGACCGCTTCCTCCCCGAGCCGGCCGAGCGAGGCCCGGACCAGCACCAGATCGGGATCGAGGTCGTTCACCCAGCCCCACTTCGCGGAGGAGAAGGTGGCCGCCTTGACCGGCCGCCCCTCCACGGGCGGGATCAGGACCCCGGACCCGGCGACCCCGTCCAGCTGGGACCGGGGAACCGCCATCGCGACCACGGCCATGCCGGCGGTCTCCACCTCCGCCAGCACCGCGGCGGCGTCCGGACAGGCCTGCGCGAGCAGCCGGGCGGCCGGGGCGGGGGGCAGGGCAAGCACCACCGCGTCGACCTCGAGCACCTCGGGACGGTCCGCCCGGCCGGTGACCAGCCGCCAGCCGCCCGGGGTCCGGTGCAGCTCCCGGACGGTGACCCCGGTACGGACCTGCGCGCCGCGGGCGGCCAGGCGGTCGGCCAGAGCCAGCGGCAGCCGGCCCACCCCGCCGCCGATCCCGGCGAAGAACGGCGCGGGCGGCTTCGGGGCCTCCCCGGGCCCGGGCGGGGGCGGCGGGGGCGGAGCGAACCGGGCCAGTCCGGCCAGCACCGAGCCGCCCTGCCGGGCCAGCTCCCACAGTTGCGGCACCGTGGCCTGCAGGGACAGCCGGGAGGCGTGCCCGGCGTACACCCCGCCGAGCAGGGGCTCGACCAGCCGCTCCACGACGGCACGCCCGACCCGGCCGGTCACCCAGGAGGCGACGTCCACGTCGGACTCCAGCGGCGGAGCGGGCCGGTCCGGTTCGGCGGCCACCTCGGCGATCTCCTCCGGGGTGAGCACCCCGGACAGCCGGGCCGGATCGGTCGGGATGCCCATCACCGTCCCCGGCGGCAGCGGCAGGATCCTGCCGTCGCGCACCACCCCGGCCGCCGTGGTCGCCGGATGCACCAGGTCGGCACCGAGCCCGGCCTCCCGGATCAGGCCGACCCCCTCCGGCCGCCGGGCCAGCATCGCCTCCGCACCGACGTCCACGACCAGCCCGCCGACCTCGGCCAGCTGCAGTTTTCCGCCGACCGTGGAGGCGGCTTCCAGGACGGTGACCGCAGGTGCGTCCGGACCGGAGGTCAGCCGCCAGGCGGCGGCCAGCCCGCTGATCCCCCCGCCGACGACGGCGATCCGCCGGGAGGTCCCCGGCAGCTGCTGGATGCTCATGGACCAAGCCTGTCAGGCCGGACGAACCCGGAAGCCGCCAGGTCGGCGAGACCGGGCCGCCACCGGGCCGGAACCAGATCGTGATCAGTTGCCGGAGAACGTCGGTGCCGTCAGCAACGTCAACAGGGGCGCACCCCGCCGTCACCCGCGGCCATCACCAGCCCGGACCCACCGGTCCCGGACATCTCAGCCCACGGTCCCGGACACCTCAGCCCGGACCTCACCGGACCGAAGAACATCTCGGCCCGGAAGTCATCAGCTCCAGACACGTCAGGCCCGAACGCATCAACGCGGAGAGAAGGAGAGCGCCGATGACCCGCCCAGCTCCCCCAGCACCCGGAGCTCCCCCAGCACCCGGGCGCCGCCTGATCGGCCCGGCCCGGGTCCTGCTGGCGACCACCGCGGTCGCCGCCCTGGTCACCGGCCTGGCCGCCTGCGGCGGATCCGCCACCGAGAGCGGCGCGGCCTCGTCGAGGTTCGCCGGCCCCACGCCCGCGTCGGCGAAGCAGCTCGCG
>DASTGO010000463.1:0-15920 GCA_035719045.1 Kineosporiaceae bacterium
GCCGTCCGGCGGCGGGTCCTCCGGCCCGGCGGCGGGCACCGCCCGGCCGGAGGAACTCCCCCTGACCGGCGGCCGCCACGTCCTGGAACCTCCGCCCGCCGCAGGTGGCCTCGGCGAGGCCCGGTACCGGCCCGACGACGAGCACGGGACCGCCGGCCCGACCCGGTCCGGCGACGAGCACCGGTCCGGCGACGAGGACGGCTACGTCCCCCCCGAACCGCCGCCGATCGGCCGCGGCGACTTCATCACCACCTTCGCCTGGGTGTGCGTGCTCGGCGGCCCGTCGTTCCTGCTGGTGGCAGCCGTCGTCTGGCGGGACCTGCCGGGCTGGCTGCTGCTGGCCGCACTGGCCGCCTTCGTCGGCGGATTTGTCCTGCTCGTGGCGCGGTTGCCGGGCGAGCCGCCGGACGATCCCGACGACGGCGCGGTGGTCTGAGGCGGATCAGCCGGGCAGTTCCAGTTCCGCCACCACGGGAAGGTGGTCGCTGGCGCGGCGCGCGTCGCCCGGGTCGATGCCGCCCACCCGGTAGCCGGTCACCCGGGCCGGACCGCCGACGAGCACCGCGTCGATGCGCTGGTGCGGGTCCTGCGCGGAGTACGTCTCCGCGCCGGACGGGTCGGGGTCGGCGAGCAGTTCGCCGAGCGCCGCCCAGGCGGGACCGCCCGGCAGTTCGTTGAGGTCCGCGGCGACCAGTGCCGGCACGGGCGGCTGGTCCGGCGTGCCGGTCCCGGTGCTGCCGGCACCCCAGGCCCGCAGCAGCCGGACCACCTCCTGCGCCTGCTGGAGCCGCAGGTCCGGTTCGAGGTCCAGGTGGGTGCAGGCGACCAGCAGCCGCCCGGGTTCCCCCAGCTCCACGAGGACCACCCCGCGGCCCTCCCCGATCCGCGGCGCAGGCACCTGGCGGCCGCCGATCGCGGGCCAGACGGGTCCGGGGCCGAACAAGGGTGTCGCCAGCCGCAGGGCACGCCGCCGCCGCACCCGGACCCGTCCGCCGACCAGGACGGCGTTCCCCCCGGCGCGAAGTCCCCCGGCGACGAACTCCAGACCGCAGTCGGAGGCGAGGCGGGCCAGCCCGTGCCGGGTGCCGGTCCCCCACGGCCACGGACCCGGCCCGCGGTACACCTCCTGCAGACACACCACATCCGGGCGCAGCGCACGCAGGCCGCGCCGGACCGCCGTCGGGTCGTCCCGCCAGCCGTGCACGTTCCACGACACCACCCGGACCGGGCTCCCGGCCGCGCCGGACGGCTGCCCCGGCATGTCCGCCCTCAGCCCCGCCGGGCCAGGTCGGCCGCCCCGACCAGTCCGGCCTCCGGGCCGAGCTCCGCCCGGACGACGGGCGGCTCGGGCCGGAACCCGCGGCCGGTCAGGGCCCGGCGGAAGGACTCCCGGGCCGGGCGCAGCAGCAGCTCACCGGCGTCGGACACCCCGCCCCCGATGACGAACATGCCCGGGTCGAGGGCCGCGGCGAGGTTGGCCAGCCCGATCCCCAGCCAGCGGCCGACCTCCTCGAACAGCTCGACGGCCACCGGGTCGCCGTCCTGGGCCGCCTCGGTGATCACCGGGCCGACGAGCGCGTCCACGTCCCCGCCGACCCGGTCCATCAGCGGGACCGTGACCGGCGATCCGGCCCGGGCCAGTTCGCGGGCCTCCCGGCCGAGCACGTTGCCGGAGGCGTACTGCTCCAGGCAGCCCCGGTTGCCGCATTCGCAGCGGTGCCCGTCCGGGACCACGACCATGTGCCCGAACTCCCCGGCCATCCCGTACCGGCCGCGCTGCACCTGGCCGTCCAGCACGATTCCGCCGCCGATCCCGGTGCCGAGGGTCACGCAGACCAGCCGTGGCTCCCCCCGTCCGGCACCGAACCGCCATTCCGCCCAGGCGGCGGCGTTGGCATCGTTCTCGACCACGACGGGCAGTCCGAGCGCGTCGGCGACGGCCGCCCGCAGCGGCTCGTTGCGCCAGGCCAGATGCGGGGCGAACAGCACCCGGGCCCGCTCGGCGTCGACGAATCCGGCCGCCCCGATCCCGACCGCCGTCACCTCGTGCCGGTCACGCAGCTCCCCGACGACCTCGGCGATGGTCTCCTCGACGGCCTTCGGCGAGCGGGACGGGGTCAGCCGGCGGGCCCGGGCCAGCACCCGGCCCTGCCCGTCGACCACGCCCGCGGCCACCTTGGTGCCACCGATGTCGACGCCGATGGCCAGCGGTACCGAGGGCGTCCCGCCGTCCGCCGCCAGGCCGGCGCTGCGCTCACTCACAGTGCCTCCTCGCTGGCGCTCGTCGTCACTGTGAGCCCCACGCTGGGCCTATTGGTTCGCTCGCTGCGCTCACTCACAGCACCCTGGCCAGGTCGGCCGCCCCGATCAGGCCCGCGTCGTTGCCCAGCTCCGCCTCCCGGATCACCAGGTGCGGCCGGTGCACCCCGGCGCTCAGCGAGGCCGTGAACGCCTTCCGGGCGGGTTCCAGCAACAGGTCACCGGCCTCGCTGACCCCGCCACCGATCACCACCACCGCGGGGTCGAGGACGTCGGCGATGTCCGCGATCCCCTCCCCCAGCCAGCGGCCGAGCTCGGCCAGCAGTTCGATGGCGGCCGGGTCACCCTCCCGCGCAGCCTGGGTGATCATCCCGCCGGCGATCGCCTCGACCGTGCCCCCGGCCAGCTCCAGCAGGCGGGCCGCCCGGACGGCGTCGGTGCGGGCCAGCGCGTGCGCCTGCCGGATCAGCGCGCTGCCGGAGGTGTACTGCTCCCAGCAGCCCCGGTTGCCGCAGCCGCAGGGCAGCCCACCCGGGACGATCCGCACATGCCCGAACTCCCCGGCGATCCCGAACGCCCCGCGCAGCAGCCGGCCGTCCAGCACGATCCCGCCGCCCAGCCCCGTCCCGACGGTGAGCAGCACGACGTCGGTGACCCCGCGGCCGCCCCCGAACCGGTACTCCCCCCAGGCGGCGGCGCTGGCGTCGTTCTCCACCACGACCGGCAGCCCGATCCGCGGCTGGAGCAGGGCCCGCAGCGGCCGGTCGGCCATCGGCAGGTTCGGGGTGAACCGCAGCGTGGTCCGCTGGGCGTCGACGAAGCCGGGCGCGGCCACCCCCACGGCGGACACCGGATGTCCGGAGGACAGCTGCAGCACAGCCTCGACGATCCCGTCCTCGACGGACTGCGCAGTGGCGGCCGGGGTCGAGATCCGGATCTTCTCGATGATCCCTCCGTCGGCGTCGACCACCCCCGCGGCGATCTTGGTGCCCCCGACGTCCACGCCGATGGTCAGTTCCACGAGTACGGACTCCTTGCCTGAGCTGTTGACGGCTGATCTGTTGCTGGCTGGTCGCTGGGGACCGCTGCCGGGCGATCCGGCGCGGACGGCGGGGCGGTGCCGTCCACGGCCGGGCGGGAGGACCGTGTCGGCAGGGACATCGTCAGTCGGTGACGTCGATGTGCTCGATCGGCACGCCGGACCGCGACGGGGGCCGGGCCGGGCCGTCCTCACCGGGCCGGGCTCCCGCGGCTGCTCCCGGCGGACTCTCCGGTGCGGACCCCGGCCGGGCGGACCCCGGGTCGGGATCGGCCAGGCCGAGCCGGATCGCCACGGCCAGTTCCGCCGCGGCCGCGACCAGGTGCTCGACCACCTCCGGCCGCAGGTGCCGGGTCAACCCCACCGTCAGTGCCTCCATCAGCCGGGCCAGTTCCTCGGCCAGTCCCAGCCCGGGGGGCGGGCCGGGACCACGCCGCGGCCCTGATCCGCCGTCGGCGGGGGGGCCGGTATCGCCCGGAACCTGATCACCCGGCACCCGGCCGGTCCCGCCGGCCCACAGATCCAGTTCGGGGTCGCTCAGGGCGGCGGCCAACCGCTCCCAGGTGCCGCTCACAGCGGCCGCCACAGGTCCGGGTCGGGCTCGAACCGCACCCGGAGCTCGCCCTCCCGCAAGGCCGCACCGACCACGCGGCAGCGGCGCAGGACGCTCGGCAGGGTCAGCACCCGGCGGCGACCGCCGACCGCGACGGTGAGGTCGTCACCCCGGCGGGACAGCTCCAGGTCGCCCCGGTCGGCCAGCGGCAGCCGCAGCACCAGGACGAACTCCTCCCCCGACCGCTCCACCCGCAGGGCGGGCGGCAGTTGCGGCTCGGCGAGCAGGCCGCCGGCCGCCTCCGGAACGGGTTCGCCGTACAACGCCCCGGCCAGCCCGGCCAGCGCCGCCAGGCCGACCGGCTCGGTCCCGGTGTACCCGGCCCGCAGCACCGGCACCGGCGCGAACGAGTCCTCCACCTCGGCCAGCCGCTCCCGCTGCTGGCGTGCCCAGGCCGTCCGCCACGGGTCGTCGCCCTCGTCGGGGACCAGCCGGTTGGCCACCACCGCGTCCACCCCGTAGCCGTACAGCGACAGCGCCGTCCAGGTCCGGCGGGCCTCGGCGAGCACGACGGACTCCGGGGTGAGCACCAGCCGGACCGAACTGCCGGCCGCACCCAGCACCTCGCGCACTCCGGACAGTTCCGCCTGCAGCCGCTGGATGCCCTCGACCACCTCGTCCCGCGGCGGTGGCAGGCCCCGGATCCCCCGGGCCCCGGTGGCCAGGGCCCGCATCACCCGCCGCTGCACCGGCAGCAGCCGCTCCAGCCCGCCCGCCAGCGCCTCCGGGAGGGCGAGCAGCCGCAGAGTGTCCGCCGTCGGGGCGCAGTCGACGGCCACGAGGTCCCACGGCCCGTCCCGGACCTGGTCACGGATCTCCAGCAGGGCGAGCACCTCGTCCGCACCGGGCAGCAGGCACAGCTCCTCGGCGGCCAGCGGCTCCACCCCGACCGCCTCCAGCACGGCCACCAGGTACTCCTGGATCTCCCCCCAGGACCGTCGGCCGCGGGCCCGGGAGTCGACCTGCTGGGCGAACAGCCCGTCGGCGACCTCCGTGGGGGCCGGGTCGAGCGGATGGCCCAGGGCGTCGGCGAGGGAGTGGGCGGAGTCGGTGGACGCCACCAGCGTCTTCACCCCGCACCGGGCCGCGTGGACGGCGGTGGCGGCGGCAATGGTTGTCTTGCCGACGCCGCCCTTTCCGGTGAACAGGAGCAGTCGCAACGACTACCCCTCGACCCGCTTCTTCAACTCGTTCAGCGCGGTGTCGATGATCACCTTCTCGGCCTTCCTGCGGAGCATGCCGAGCATCGGCATACGCAGGTCGACCGACAGTTGATAGGTCACCTCGGTGCCCCCGGCGGAGGCGCGGCGCAACTGGTAGGCACCATCCATCGCCTTGAGCACGCCCGCCTCGACCAGGGACCAGGACAGCTGGCCGGCGGAGTCCTCGTCGAAGTCCCACTCGTAGGCGAGGGTGTAGGTGTCCTTGAGGGCGCCCGCGTCGAGGGTGAACCGGACCTTCGCCGCCCAGCCGTCCTCGTACTCCTCCAGGATCTCCACCTGGCGCACCGCACCGGTCCACTCGGGGTAGGCCTCGAAGTCGGCGATCACGTCGAGGACGTCCGCCGGTTCGGCGTCGACGACGATGCTCGACTCGGTGCGGTCGGCCATGGCTCGCTCGCCTTCTCGGGCACCGCCGGTCTCGGCGGCGGTGGGGATCGGTGTCGCCGGCACCCCGGACAGCGCCCCGCACACCCCGGATCGCTCCGGAGCGGGACAGCGTGTCGGCAGGTGCCCTGCGCAGGCTACTCGCCAGGACGGCACCCCTCACAGCGGGCAGTCCCCACGACCTTCCTCACGGCCGAGCCAGTCGTGGCCCCGGGCGCACCCGGGATCAGCAGAAGCGGCCGGCCAACTCCGCCACCCCGATCAGCAGGATCGCCAGGCCCAACCCACCGAGGACGGCCACCGCGGCCTGCTGGAGCCTCCCGGTCAGGGCCAGCGCATGCCGGGGCAGCACCGGTTCGGAGTCCTCCCCGAGCCGGCGCACCAGGTCGGCCAGAGTCTCCTCCGGGACCTCCCCGCCGGTGAGCACCGGTCCCGACCCGCCCGGACCTCCCTGCACGCCCGGACCTGTACCCGGGGCGTGCCCACCCGGCCCACCCGGCCCACCAGGACCGGGACCGGGACCCGAAGCCAGCGCCGGTGCCGGCGCCGGCGCCGGGCCCGGGCCCGGGGCATGCTGCCCCTCTGGCCCCGACCCGATCCGGTGGTGACACTGGCCGCACCAGCCGACCCCGGTCACCAGTCTGGCGCCGCAGCGCGGGCAACGCCCCACCGGGCCGGCCGGGCCGGGCCCGGGCGGCGGGGGGAAGGTCTGGGGCCGCATCGAGGGTGCTGTCGGCCGCCGCCGGGACCGCCTTGAGCGCCGACGGACCGGTCCGTAACCGGCGGACGACAACGGCGGGCCACAGAATCGACTACGCAGGGGCAGCCGATGGTGACCTGGCCGCCCTCGGGTGGTTATCGTCGTGACGCCTCGTGCACCTCGGGGCGCTGGGTACAGAGGAAAGGACCGCTCGTGCGCGAAATGTCTGTCCCGGCGCTGACCGAATCCGACCCGAAGGCGAATCTGACCGACCTGCTGGCGCGCAACGTGGCGGAGGTGCCGCAGAAGGTGGCCTTCCGCCGGCCCGCCGAGGGCGCCTGGCTGGAGGTCACCTGGGCCCAGTTCCACGCCGACGTGACGCGCCTGGCCTGCGGACTCGTGGCCGCCGGGGTGCAGCCGGGAGACCGGGTCGGGCTGATGTCCAAGACCCGGTACGAGTGGACGGTCACCGACTTCGCGATCTGGTCCGTGGGCGCGATCACCGTGCCGATCTACGAGACCTCCTCCGCCGAGCAGGTGTCCTGGATCCTGTCCGACTCCGCAGCGGTGGCCTGCCTGGTCGAGACGGCGAAGCACGCCGCGACGGTGGCCGACGTCCGCGCCGGTCTGCCCGCCCTGCAGCACGTCTGGGTGATCGAGGACGGTGCCACCGACCAGCTCGCCGACCTCGGCCTCGACGTGCCCGACAGCGAACTGGAACAGCGGCGGGCCACCCTGACCGGGGCGTCGATCGCCACGATCATCTACACCTCGGGGACCACCGGCCGGCCCAAGGGCTGCGAGTTGACCCACGCCAACTTCGGGGACCTGGCGGCCAACGCGGTGGCCCGGCTGGCCTCCATCGTCAAGATCGAGGGCGCCTCGACCCTGCTGTTCCTGCCGCTGGCCCACGTCTTCGCCCGGTTCATCCAGGTGCTGTGCGTGGCCGCCCAGGCGGAGCTGGGCCACACCGCCGACGTCAAGAACCTGTTGGACGACCTGGCCGCGTTCCGGCCCACCTTCGTGCTCGCGGTGCCGCGGGTGTTCGAGAAGGTCTACAACTCCGCGGAGGCCAAGGCCGAGGCCAGTGGGAAGGGCGCGATCTTCCACGCCGCCGCCGACACAGCGATCGCGTGGAGCGAGGCCCAGGACACCGGCGGGGCCGGCGTCCTGCTGCGCGCCAGGCATGCCCTGTTCGACCGGCTGGTCTACGCCAGGCTGCGGGAGGCGCTCGGCGGGCGGGTCACCGCGGCGGTGTCCGGCGGCGCCCCGCTGGGGGCCCGGCTGGGGCACTTCTTCCGCGGGATCGGGGTCACCATCCTCGAGGGGTGGGGGCTGACCGAGACCACCGCGCCGGCCACGGTGAACTGCCCGGAGCAGATCAAGATCGGCACCGTGGGCCAGCCCCTGCCGGGGGTCACGATCCGGATCGCCGACGACGGTGAACTGCTGGTCAAGGGCGTCAACGTGCTGCTCGGCTACTTCAACAACGAGGAGGCCACGGCAGCGGCGCTGGAGGACGGCTGGTTCCACACCGGCGACCTCGGCGAGATCGACGACGAGGGCTTCGTCCGGATCACGGGCCGGAAGAAGGAGATCATCGTCACCGCGGG
This sequence comes from Kineosporiaceae bacterium, assembly GCA_035719045.1. Lineage (GTDB taxonomy): Bacteria > Actinomycetota > Actinomycetes > Actinomycetales > Kineosporiaceae > DASTGO01. Next base: position 7,832 of record DASTGO010000463.1, read on the forward strand.
CGGCAAGAACGTGGCCCCGGCGGTGCTGGAGGACCGGCTGCGCGCCCATCCGCTGGTCTCCCAGTGCATCGTGGTCGGCGACCAGCGGCCGTTCATCGGCTGCCTGGTCACCCTCGACCACGAGATGCTGCCGACCTGGCTGTCCAACAACGGCAGGCCGGCCATGGACGTGGCGTCCGCCGCCCAGGACCCGGACGTGCGCGCCGAGGTGCAGAAGGCCATCGACAACGCCAACCTCGCGGTGAGCAAGGCCGAGTCGATCCGCAAGTTCCTCATCCTCGACACCGACTTCACCGAGGCCGGCGGCCACCTGACCCCCAAGCTGAGCCTGAGGCGGGCGGTCATCCTGAAGGAGTTCGCCGCCCAGGTCGAGCAGCTGTACGCCTGACCGCGACCCCTGCCGACGGGATGTGACCGCGGCGATGAGCGCCACCCCACCGGCCACCGGGCAGGCGGCGGAGCCCGGCGCCGCGCCGGCTGCGGTCCGGGTGCGGGAGCTGGCAGTGCGGTTCGGGCCGGTCGAGGCCGTGTCGGGGATCGACCTGACGGTGCAGGCCGGGGCGGGGCTGGGACTGGTCGGGCGCAACGGCGCCGGGAAGTCCACCACGTTGCGGGTGCTGGCAGGCGTGCTGGCACCGGTGTCCGGGGAGGTCCGGGTCGCCGGGATCGACGTCCGCGGTGACCCGCTCGCGGTCAGGTACCGCACCGGCTACTGCCCGGACGTGGGCGGACTGGTGCCGCGGGCGACGCCGTGGGAGCACCTGCAGCTGGCCGCCCGGCTGCGCGGGCTGACCGGCTGGGAGGAGCGGGCCCGGCTGTTGCTGGAACGGTTCGACCTGGCGCAGGCGGCCGACCGGGTCACCGCCGGGTTCTCCCACGGCATGGGGCGCAGGCTGTCGGTCGTGCTGGCGGCGTTCCACCGTCCGCAGGTGCTGCTGCTGGACGAGCCCTTCGACGGGGTGGACCCGCTCGGGGTGGACGCCACCCTCGACCTGGTCGCCGAACTGCGCGCGGCGGGGACGGCGGTCCTGGTCTCCACGCATCTGGTCGAGCTGGCCGTGCGGGCCTGCGAGCGGATCGCGGTGCTGCGCGGCGGCCGGGTCGTCACGCAGACCGATGCGGTGACCCTGTCCGGACCGGCGGGCGTCGAGCGGTACCGGGAGCTGCTGGCATGACATCGGGAACCCCCGCCCCGTCACCGGGAACCCCCGCCCCGTCACCGGGCCGGGTGCCGTCCGCGGCGGGCCAGGTGCGCGCCGTGCTGGAATTGCGGCTGTCGGCCCTGCGCGGGCGGGAACGGCTGCGGACCGCCGCCGGGCTCGGCGCGTTCTTCGGCGTCGTCGGCTCGGCCCCGGTGGTGGGCATGCTGCTGCCGCGGGACCGGGTCGAGGAGTACAGCTCGCTGACCCCGACGGCGTGGCTGGTGTTCGCCCTGGGTGCGGCGCTGGCCGCCGGCACCGGCAGCGGTGGGCGGCAGCTGCTGACCCGGGCGCAGGCCGCGGCGTTCCCGATCTCGCCCGCGGCCGACCACCTCGGGGCGGTGCTGCTGGCGCCGCTCAACCTGGCCTGGCTGGTGCAGGCGGTCGGCCTGCTCACCCTCACCGCCTGGGAGCTGGGCCCCTCCCCCGCCCTGCCGACCGCCCTGCTGCTCACCCTGCTGTGGATCGTGGCGGCCACCTGCGCCGCGCAGGCGGCCGGCTGGCTGGTCGAACTCGCCCGCACCCACCCGGCCGGGCTCGCCGCCCTGCGCGGCCTGCTGGCGGCGTCCCTGCTGGCGGCGGTGGCCGTCGCGGTCACCGGGCATGCCCTGGAGGCGGTCCGGACGGTGCCGGCGTCACTGGTCGACGACGCCCTGCGGCAGACCCCGTGGGAGCAGCCCGGCCCGTGGCTGGCCCACGCCGGCGGGCTGGCCGCAGCCACGGCACTGGCCTGGTGGGCCGGGGTCAGGCTGCTGGGCGAGGTGTACCGGCGGCCGCCGCTGCAGCAGACCCGCTCGGAGTCCCGCGGCTACGCCCGCCGTCCGCCTCCGCGCAGCTCGCTGACCGCCGCCCTGCGGATCGACCACGCCGGGGTTACCCGCTCCGCACCGCTGCGTCGCGGCCTGGTGGCGCTGACCGTGGTCCCGGCGGGGGTCGCGGCGGCGTCGGGCCTGCCGTGGCCGCTGGTCCCGCTGCTGCCCGGACTGGTCGCCTCCGCCGCCGGGCTGCTGTTCGGGGTCAACGCGTTCGCCCTCGACGGGCCGGGCGCGCTGTGGCGGGACAGCCTGCCCGGCCCGCCCCGGACCCTGCTGCTGGCGCGCCTGATCGTGCTGGCCGAGACCTGCCTGGGCGCAGCGGTCCTCACCGTGCTGGCCGCCGGCGTCCGGGCGCCGGGCCCGCCGACCGGTGGACAGGTGGTCTGTGTGGTGGCCGCCACGGTCGCCACCTGTGCCACCGTCGTCGCCCGGTGCGCCATGTGGTCGGTGCGCCGGCCGTACGCCGCGGGTCTGCGGGAGGCCCGGGACCAGCCGGCACCGCCGGGGGCGATGGCGGGTTACGCGGCCCGGCTCTCGCTCGGCACCACGTGGCTCGGGATCGTGTTCGTCTGGCTGGCCGACATCGGGTCGCCGGTGGCCACCGTCCTGATCTGTGCGGGGGTCCTGCTCGGCGCGCTGCGCAGACTCGTGGCCGTCACCCGGGAGTGGGAGGATCCGGGCGTGAGGTCCCGGGTGCTCAACATCATCGTCGATGCGTAAGGATCTCTGTACGCACGGCGACGGTCCTGGGGTCGCAGTCTCTTCCCCGCGCCCCTGTCCGGGCGGGTACCTTTCACCTGATCCCCACCTCGGACGCCCGCCGGGCCGTCCGGCACGAACCGAACGCGCACGCCAGTGAGGACCGCATCGATGCCGACCATGCACCGCAGCCCCGATCACCGCGGCGAAGGCCGTGGCGAGGTCAGGGGCGGGTCCGCGGACGCACCGGCCACGGCCGCGCGGCGGGCCGGCTGAGGCCCCGGGACACGGTGACGCGATGACCACTATCTGCGATCTGGATCCGACCACGGCGGCGGCCCTGCGCAGCGCCGTCGGCGACGCGCACCTGCTCTACACGCTGGAGGACCTGCGCCAGCATCTGGACGCCGACCCCGGCGAGACGACGGTGGTGCTGGGGCCCTCGATCGACCAGGGCACCGCGCACCGGCTGGCCGAGGCGATGCGGGTGGCCCGGCCCAGCCTCGGCATCGTCCTGGTCCGGCAGCGGATCGACACCGCGGTGCTGGCGGAGGCGTTGCGGGCCGGGGTCCGCGAGGTCGTCGACGCCCGGGACCTGTCCGGGCTCAACGCCGCGGTCCGGCGGTGGAACTCGGTGGCCGCGGCGATCCGGGAGCGCGGCACCGGCGCGACCACCGACCTGCACGGCCCGCGGGGCCGGATCGTCACGGTGTTCTCCGCCAAGGGCGGCTGCGGCAAGACGACGCTGGCCACCAACCTGGCCGCCGCCCTGGCCGACCGGGGCCGGCGGGAGGTCTGCCTGGTCGACCTGGACCTGGCGTTCGGCGACGTCGCGATCGCCCTGCAACTGTTCCCCGCACACACCATCGCCGATGCGGTGCCGCTGGGGGACAACCTCGACTTCACCGCCGTGCAGGCCCTGCTCACCCCGCACTCCCCCGGACTGACCACCTTGGTCGCGCCGGTCGAGCCGGGCAGCGCGGAGTCCATCCCGGCCACCCTGGTCTCGCACATCCTGGAGCTGTTGCGGGAGCACTTCGACTACGTCGTGGTTGACACCCCGCCCGCCTTCGACGACCAGGTGCTGGCCGCCTTCGACCTGTCCGACGTGGTGGCCCTGATCGCCACCCTGGACATCCCGGCGCTGAAGAACCTCAAGCTCACCCTGGAGACGATGGACCTGCTGAACTACCCGCGGGACCGGTGGCGGGTGGTGCTCAACCGGGCGGACTCCAAGGTCGGCCTGGCGATCAGCGAGGTGGAGAAGACCCTGCGCGCGCCGATCTCGGTGCAGATCCCCAGCAGCCGCGACGTCCCGGCGGCGATCAACCGCGGTGTGCCGATCGTGCTCGACGAGCCCCGGCATCCGGTGACGATGGCGATCAAGCTGTTCGCCGAGCACTTCGTCATCGACCCGGCGGCCGGCGCCCGGCTCGCAGCCACCAACGGCGCCCAGGCCGTCCCGAACGACCTGCGCACCGACCGCCGCGGCTTCCTGCGCCGGAGGAAGTGATGAGCCTCGCCGACCGCCTCGCCCAGGCCCGCCGGGACCGGGCCGGACTGGCGCCCCAGCCGCCGAGCGGCGTGCCGGGCGGGCCGCCGCCGGGGCCCGGGCGCCGGCCCGCACTGCCGGAGGACCCGTTCGCGGACCTCAAGCGCGAGGTGCACCAGTCCCTGCTCAACTCCCTCGGCCCCAAGCTGTATGACGCCCGGCTGACGCCCTCGGAGCTGGAGCAGCGGGTGCGCCAGACCCTGCAGGAGGTGCTGTCGGCCGGGGACATGCCGCTGTCCAGCGCCGACCGGGCCCGGATCGCCCAGGAGATCGCCGACGACATCCTCGGCTACGGGCCGATCGAGCCCTACCTGCGGGACACCGAGATCACCGAGATCATGGTCAACGGCGCCGACCGGATCTTCGTCGAGCGCGCCGGACGCCTGCACCCGGTGGACGGCCGGTTCGCCGACGAGGCCCACCTGCGCCGGACCATCGACAAGATCGTCGGCCGGGTCGGGCGCCGGGTGGACGAGGCCAGCCCGATGGTGGACGCCCGGCTGCCGGACGGCAGCCGGGTGAACGCCGTGGTCCCGCCACTGGCCGTCGACGGCTCGCTGCTGACCATCCGGAAGTTCGCGGCCGACCCGCTGACCGCCGACGACCTGGTGTCCTTCGGGACCATGACCCGCGCGGTCGCGGACTTCCTCGCCGCCTGCGTCCGGTCGCGGCTGAACGTCCTGGTCAGCGGGGGGGCCGGGGCGGGCAAGACGACCACGCTGAACGTCCTGTCCAGCTTCATCCCCGAGGACGAGCGGGTCATCACCATCGAGGACGCCGCGGAGCTGCAACTGCACCAGCAGCATGTGCTGCGCCTGGAGTCCCGCCCGCCGAACATCGAGGGCAAGGGCGAGGTCCGCATCCGTGACCTGGTCCGCAACGCGCTGCGGATGCGCCCGGACCGGATCGTGGTCGGCGAGATCCGCGACGCAGCAGCCCTGGACATGCTGCAGGCGATGAACACCGGCCACGACGGCTCGATCGGCACCGTGCACGCCAACAGCCCCCGCGACGTGCTGTCCCGGGTGGAGACCATGGTGCTGATGGCCGGGGTGGAGCTGCCGGTGAAGGCGATCCGGGAGCAGGTGGCCAGCGCCCTGGACCTGATCGTCCACCAGGCCCGGTTCAAGGACGGCTCGCGCCGGATCACCCATGTCACCGAGGTGGTCGGGATGGAGGGCGAGGTGATCACCCTGCAGGAGCTGTTCGTCTTCGACCAGGCCCGGGTGCGCGACGAGCAGGGCCGCGTGATCGGGCAGCTGCATCCCACCGGGTTGCGGCCGAACTTCATGGACAAGCTCTCCGCCGCGGGGGTCACCCTGGACCCGTCCGTGTTCGGTGGCTACCCCGGCTTCGAGAGCTACCGGCGATGACCGGCGGCTGGACGTCGACCGCCGCCGCGGGCGGCCCGCTGTTCCTCGGCCTGGCACTGGCGCTGTTCTTCGCCGGGCTGACCGTGCTGATCCTCTTCGTGCTCGGGCTGCTCACCCGGGCCCAGCGGCCGGAGGAGCAGATCCGCCGCCGGCTGTCGGCCTACACGGTGACCGGCCGGCCCGCCGCCCGCAGGCAGCCGGTTCCCGCGCAGCAGCACGGCTCGATCGGGGACAGCATGGTCGCCCGCTCGGCCGTCGGACTGGCGGAGCGGGTGATGGAGCGCCGAGGGCTGGACACCGTGGTCGACGCCCGGTTGGAGGCGGCCGGGCTGCCGCTGCGGACCGCCGAGTGGGGGCTGATCCACCTGGGCACCGCGGTGGGGATGGCGGTGCTGCTCCTGCTGCTGTCCGCGGGCTCCCTGGCCGCCACCGTGTTCGGCCTGTTCATCGGGCTGGTCGGGCCCTGGCTGTTCCTGGCCATCCACCAGGGGCGCCGGGAGACCCGGTTCCTGACCCAGCTCCCGGACGCCCTGCAACTGCTGGCGGGCAGCCTGCAGGCCGGATACTCGCTGCCACAGGCCCTGGACACGGTGGTCCGCGAGGGCGAGGCCCCGATGAGCGCGGAGTTCAACCGGGCCCTGATCGAGAGCCGGCTCGGCCTGCCCGTCGAGGACGCCCTGGAGGGGATCGCCAACCGGATGGCCAACCGGGACTTCTCCTGGGTGGTGATGGCGATCCGGGTGCAGCGGGAGGTCGGCGGCAATCTCGCCGAACTGCTCAACACCGTCGCGGACACCCTGCGGGAGCGGGAGAGGCTGCGCCGGCAGGTCCGGGCGCTGTCCAGCGAGGGCCGGCTGTCGGGCTGGATCCTGGGCCTGCTGCCTGTGGTGTTCGCCACCTACCTCGTGGTCGTCAAGCCGGAGTACGTGCAGGTGTTGTGGACGACCCCGCTGGGGTGGCTCATGCTCGTCACGGCACTCGTCCTGCTCACGACGGGGGCGTTCTGGATGACCCGTGCGGTGAAGGTCGAGGTGTGAGGGTGTCGCTCCTGCTGCCGCTCGGCCTGACCGCCGTGTTCTGCTCCCTGCTGCTGCTCCTGCTGGCCAGCGGGCTGCTGGAGCAGGCGCGCAACCGGGGCGTGGCCAAGTCCCTGGCCGCGGTCGAGGCGATGAACATGTCCCCGCGCCGGCTGCGCGAGCACGAACTGGAGCAGCCGTTCAGCGACCGGGTGCTCGGCCCGCTGCTGCAGGGCTTCGTCCGGCTCGGCACCCAGTTCACCCCGGCCGACCGGATGCAGAAGATCCGCCGCCGGCTCGACCTGGCCGGCAACCCGCCCGGCTGGGACCCCGAGCGCGTGGTCGGGCTGAAGGGTCTGTCGGGTGTGGCCGGGCTGCTGCTCGGCGGACTGCTGCCCCCGATGTTCGGTGCCCGGACGCTGCCGACGGCCGCCTTGGTCGCCGTCGGCGGGGTGCTCGGCTGGTTCATCCCGACGATGTGGATCTACCAGAAGGGCTACGACCGCTCCGAGCTGATCCGGCGCGGGCTGCCCGATGCGATGGACCTGCTGACCATCTCGGTGGAGGCGGGACTGGCCTTCGACGCGGCGCTGGTCCAGGTGGCCCGCAAGACCGAGGGACCGCTGGCCCAGGAGTTCTCCCGCGTGCTGCAGGAGATGCAGATCGGCACCGGTCGCAGCGCCGCCCTGCGCGGTCTGGCCGAGCGGACCGACGTGCCCGAGCTGAAGTCATTCGTTGGGTCGATGGTCCAGGCGGACAGCCTCGGCATCCCGGTCGCTAGCGTGTTACGTGTGCAGGCGAAGGAGATGAGGGTCAAGCGGAGCCAGCTGGCCGAGGAACGCGCCCAGAAGGTCCCCGTGAAGATCCTCTTTCCACTGATCTTCTGCATCATGCCCTCCCTGTTCATCGTGATCCTCGGCCCGGCCGTGATCACCATCGCGACCCGGTTGAGGGGCTGAGATGACCCGCCTGCTCGTCGTCTCCCGATCCGCGGCCCTGGCACAGCGGCTGCGCGACGTCCACGAAGTGGTCGAGCACCCCGTCGAACACGTCGGGGAGCTGTCCGGTACCGATCCGGGGGACGTCCTGGTCCTCGACCTCGGCGACCCCGACGCGGCGCTGCGGGCCCTGGAGTCGGTGCGGGCCCGCGGCTCCCGGGCGCCCGCGCTGATCGTCTCCGGGTACCAGCCGGCCTGGGCGAACCTGGTCGAGCGCGACCTGCCGGGCGTGATCGTGATCCCACTGCCGGTGACCCGGCAGGCGCTGCTGTCCGGCATCCAGCAACTGTCGGGCACCGCGCAGCCGTCCGATGCCGCGCAGCCGTCCGATGCCGCGCAGCCGTCCGATGGCGAGCGCCCGGCGGGCGAACCGGAGGTCATGGTGGCGGCCGCCCCCGCCGCGGACGCCACGGTCACCGCTGCCGCTGCGCCGGCTG
>DASTGO010000464.1:0-9007 GCA_035719045.1 Kineosporiaceae bacterium
CGCCGCGGCGGCGCGCAGCCCGTCCACACCGGGTTCCGCCAGGTGCGTGGTCGCGATTCGCTGCAGGTCGCCGAGGTGGGCCGGCCCCATCAGGGTCCGGGCCGCGACCCGCAGCGCGGCCGCCCGGGCCGCCTCGTCGTCGACGGAGTCGACGGTCCGGACCACCCGCTGCGCCGCACGCCGTCCCGCGGCCGGATCCCGGTCGAAGGTCATCGCCGCCTCGGTCGCGGCCAGTCGCACCAGCAGATCCGGCCGATCCGGCGGGCAGGACTGCTGGGCGTAGGCGAGCAGGGTCTGTGCCGCGGACGCCGTCATGCAGTCACGCAGTTCCAGCAGCTCCGCCGCGAGGGGCACCCCGAGGCGCGGCTGCCCGGACACCAGGCGCAGGGCTGCCCGCAACACCCCCGCCGCCGCGCGGGCATCACCGAGCCGGCGGTAGCAGCCGCTGAGCACCGCGACGAGTTCCATCCGGGTGTCCAGGTCGGACACCGCGTCCAGGCCGGCCTGAGCGAGCTCCACCGCCTCCGTGAGCCGGCCCACCGACTCGTACCACCGGGCCGCGCGCAGGCACCAGTCCCCCGTCTCGGCCCGCGGGTGACCGGAGGCGACCAGATGCCGGGCGATCTGCGGAGCCGCGTCGGGGGCCTCGGCGTGCTCTCCGATCAGGACCGAGGAGATCGCCAGGTGCAGCGACCGCTTCCGGTCGTGGTCGATCAGGCTGCGCGAGGCGGCCGCGTACATGGGGTGGGCCATCGTGTAGGTGTCCACGCAGCCGGCCTCCCGGTGGTACCTGACCAGGCCGGCCATCCGCGCCCGTTCCAGCACCTCCCGGCTGGCGGTCGACGAGGTCGAGGTCACCCTCGCGACGAGCCGGCTGTCGACCGGCATGTCCGCCACCGCAACGGCGGCCAGGACGTCCTCCTGTTCGTGCGCGCCCACCAGTTCCCGGACCAGGCAGGTCCCGGGGACGTCGTCGGCCGGCGAGCCCTCCAGGGTCCACAGTGCCAACTCCTGGGCGATCCGCGGATTCCCCCGGGCGTTCTCCAGCACGGCGTCGAGGGCCTGCGGGGACAGGCGCGAGCGGCAGGTGTCGCTCAGGGCCTCGGCCAGCTCCGCGCGGGTCGGGACCGGCACCGGAAGGTGCAGCGTCCCGTAGCGGCCCACCCAGCTGCGCCACCGGCCCGCCCGCGGCGCAGCGGCTCCCCAGCCCGTCGCCGCGGTGACCACCAGCAGCAGCGGGACGGTGTCCACCACCGTGAGCAGGTGCTCGACGAAGACGAGCAGTTCCTCGTCGGCCACGTGGACGTCCTCCAGCAGCACGGCCACCGGGCGCCGGACCGCCTCGGCCACCAGGGCCAGTGCCAGCTCCTCGACCAGCTCATCCGACGGCTGCGACTCCTCACCGGCCTCGGCGACCAGCCGGGCGGCGGGACCCTCGGGCCGGGTGCGGGCGACCGCCCGCAGCAGGCTCAGCGCCGCCGTGGCCGGGTAGCCGGGGGCACCCTGAAGGCCGATCAGCGCGACGTCGGCCCCGGACCGGACCCCGTCGAGGACGCTCATCGCCAGCCGGCTGCGCCCCGACCCCCGCTCGCCGGTCACCAGGACCAGCCGTCCCCGGCCGGCGGTGAGGGACAGGCCCAGCTCGCTCAGTTTCACCCGCTGGTCGGACTCCGCGGACCGGGTCGCCAGGCCGGTCGCGGGGTTCGGGAAGAGCGGGGTGTCCCCGTCGCCGGAGCCGTCCCCCCGGGAGGCGAGCAGTACGGAGGACCCCGGCATGGCGAACCGGCCACTGCCGCCGTTCAGGCTGCGCAGGGCCCATCCCCGGTCCGGGACCTGTGCGACGACGCCAGGGGTCTCGCTGGTGGTGATCATCGCCCGCTCTCACTCGCTCCGCCGGATGGCGTCCCTGGCCGGTCCGGACGTCATGACAGGGCGACGGCCGTGCCGGCAAAGGGCTCCGGCTCGATGCTGTGCCGGGCCGCGAGCACGGACAAGAGCCCTTGCGGGTCTGCTTTCGGACGCGTCCGTAACCCGCCGCGCCACGACCCCAGCCCGAACGGGTGACGGCTTCCCCTCGTTTCCTGTCTACTTTCAGACATCACTCGAACGGCCTAACCGGAGGCGGAGCGCCGAAGGTTAGACTCCGCCCGCGAGCGGTCTCTGACCGTCGTCGTCCCGTGAACTGACCTGCGAGGAGCCACGTGCGGCCCTGGTCCGACAGATCCCGGCGCACGAGTCAGCTGCCCGGGGTGACGCTCACCAGGACGAACCTGGTGATCGCCTTCACCTCTGCCGTGGTCACGATCGGGCTGCTCGGGTTCGGACTGGGCCAGGTGAAGGGTCCCGCGAGCCCCACCGCCAGGGCGTCCAGGATGTCCTCGGACCTGACCTCAGCCTCCGGGCCGGGCGGCAACGGCGTGGAGTACCTCCCGGTCACCCCGACCCCGACCCCGGCCCCGACGGCCTCCGACCCGACCAAGCCCCCCGATGTCGGCGCAACCCTCGCCAGCCTCACCCTGCGCAGCGGGTCCGGGCGGCTGGTGGCGTCCTGGCAGCTGGCCGGGGTGGCGCTGGACCAGGTCCGGGTCACGATCACCGGGGACGACGGCAGCCACCCGGCGTCCACCTGCACCCCCACGGTGATCGGGTGCACCTTCACGGACCTGGTGAACGGGGTCGACTACGCCGTGGACCTCAGCGTCGCCGGGCCCTCCCCGCAACACCGGACGGTCCACGCGATCCCGTACCCGGCCGTGCTCGGCGGCAAGACCGCCCGGCTCTGGCTCGACCCCGCCGCGCCCGGTGCCCTCGTCACCAAGAGCGGCCCGGTGGCCGCAGGTGCCGCCGTCCGCCGGATGAACGACCGGTCCGCCACCGGGTCCGACGCCCAGGCCCTGCCCGACCGTGCGCCGCCGACGATCACGATGATCCACGGCCATCCCGCGCTGCAGTTCGGCTACACCCGCGGGCTCGCCTTCCCCGCGGCGGGGCTGCCGACCGGATCGGCGCCCAGCACGGTGTACGCCGTCGCGGCCTACGACACCGCCACCCCGGACAACGACTGCTTCTCCTCCGTCGTGCAGTGGGGCCTGGACCAGTTCGCCCAGATGCGCGCCCTGCTCAAGGGGTGCTCCACGGCGATGGCGTACGCGGACACCTTCGGCACCTGGTCGCAGGCCTCGGCGACCCTGGCGTGGCACAGCGGGCAGGTCCAGGTGATGCGTGCCGACTTCACCGCCAACCAGATCTCCGTGTGGATGAACGGATCGGCCTCCTACACCTGGCAACTGCCCGCCGGCACCCAACTGTCCACCGCCAGGACCACGGACGGCATGGTGGGGGCGGCCCGCTGGGCGACCGACGGCGGCTGGCCGGGGCGGATCGCCGAGGTCATCGTGCTGTCCGGTGTTCCCAGCCCTGACGACGACGCCGCCATCACGCAGTACCTCCGGCACAAGTGGGGCATGTGAACCGGCGACACGGCTCGCGCAGCCCGGCGGCGAACCGCCTGATGGCCGCCCTCTCGGGTGCCCTGCTCGGGGCCACCGTGGTCTTCGGGGTGGAGACCGCCCGGATGTGGGGGACTCTCCTGGGGGTGCCGACCGGCCCGCCCGGCCCGCCGGTGCGGCCCACCGGGCAGGTGACGCCCTGTCTGGCGGGCAGCACCTGCATGAACCCGGACGGGCTGCCGCAGGAACAGCGCCGGCTGATCGCCCTGGTGACCGGGGAACGGCACCGGGCCGGCTGCAAGCCGGTGCAACTGGACGCCCGCCTCGAGCAGGCCGCCCAGGACCATGCACAGGCCATCGTGACCACGGGACACCCGTCGCACACCGACACCCAGCAGCGGACCCCTCAGGACCGGGCGGAGGCCGCCGGCTACCACGGCCGGGTCAGGGAGACCCTCGCCGCCGGGGTGCAGGTCCCCGAGGAGGTCATGGACCTGTGGCTGGACGCCACGGTCGACCCGTCGCTGCGGCCCCGGATCAACGACTGCAGCGCCATCTCGATCGGCGTCGGCCACTCCCCCGCCCGGGCCAACGACGCATACGGCCCCGGCATCTGGATCCTGCTCCTGGGCCGGCCGGAGAGCCGCTGAACCCGCTACGCACCAAGGCCGTGATGCCCCGAACAGTCACGTTCCGGGGCCATTGCGTTCCAGGGCATGCGTCCCAGGGCCGTTGCGCCCCAGGCGGTCACGCCCGGGACGCCCGCCACGGCCAGGGAGATCTCAAACCAGGCCGAGGCGGTGCGCCACGACCCCGGCCTGGAACCGGCTCTCCACCCCGAGTTCCTGGTAGATCTCGGCGATCCGTCGGGTCACCGTCCGCGGGGTGACCCCGGTCCGCCTGGCGATCACCCGGTCGGTCTCCCCCTCGGCGAGGCAGCGCAGGATCAGTTGCTGCTGAGCCGTGAGCCGGGCGTACCGCTGCGCGAGGGCGGCGTCGTCGAGGCCCTCCCGGCCCACCGGCTCGGCCGTGCGCCCGCCGTCCGCGTAGGGCAGGGGTTCCGCCTGCTCCTCCCGGCCGAAGGACAGGGCACGCTGCCGCTCGGCCATCATCGTGCGCAGCGGCGTCGAGTCCACCCAGGCGGTCTCGAAGACACGCTCCAGCAGGCCGATCACCCGCTGGCCGCGCAGCACGAAGGTGTCCTCCCCGCCGCTGTTCGGCGCCGTGCACACCGCCGCCTCGCGGTCGATCATGAGCAGCCGGAAGGGCACATTGTCCCGAACCCGGACCCAGGCGCCGAGCTCCTCCAGCGCCTGCAGGTACGCCACGACGTCGCGGTGTGCCAGGGCGCCGGACTGGTGCACCACCCGCAGCCGGACCCCGGCTGCCAGGCTGGCCTCGGCCCGGCGCAGGGACTGCTCCAGGACCTCCGGGGCGAACCGGCCGCCCGGGTGGATGGCGACCAGCTCCCGCCGGGCCCGGTCGGGCACCGCATAGAGGGACGGGTCCGCACCCGGCGGCACCGTGACCGCCTGGATCCGCTCCCCCGCGTCGCCGTCCAGGTCCGAGCCGGCCTCCAGCAGGGTCCGGATCCGCCGCTGCCGGCTCAGCACCTCGTCCAGGGCCCGCTGCAGCAGGGTCGCCTGTTCGGACAGCAGCTCATCGATGACCTGGGCCCGGGGGATCGCGATCAGGCCGTGCGGGGTCTCCCGGACCAGGCCGAGCTGGATGAGCTGGTCCAGTGGGGACCGGCCGCTCTCGGCGAGCAGTTCCGCCACGCGGCCGGCCTGCAGGGGGCCGGCCTGCACCAGATTCCGGTAGAGCATCCGGGCATGCGCCGTCAGGGCAGGTACCTGCCCCGGCGTGCGCATGGCAACAGCCAGCACGGACGGAGAGGGGATCGCCATCGCGTCGGACAAGCCACTCACTCCCAGGAGTCTGGGGCGTGAACCCAGGATCACCGAATCAGCTTCGTAGTCAAGGTTGTCGTAGCGGTCGGTAATGCGCAAGACCTTGTGTAAACCTTTACATCGATACCCTAGGACGCTAAGTATCCACTTTGTGCCAGTAAGGCTCGCCTAACTCTTACTCTCAGTAATTGCCGTCACTGTTGCCAGGGGTGTCCAAGTCACCCACTTGCCCCACCTTGGCCGAGCGCAGAGCCAGATCCGGCCCGACCTGACCGATCAGGTCCCGGCTCATCCGACGAAGAAACAGGTGCCGTCGGCCTCGGCCTGAGGCGGCTGGACCACCCGGTGCATGGGGCAGGCGATCGGCCCGTCGATGTCGACCTCCGCGGGCTTGATCTCGGCCCCCCGCCGCCACGCGCTGACACCGAGGTCGATGGCCACGACGGCCACGTAGACGGCCACCAGGATCGCCACCAGGGCCCGGAAGGACAAGGCGCGTGCCGCGCGACGGGACCGGGTCCGCGTGGGCGTGGACGGTGTCCTGTGCCCGGAGCGAGGGCGGTCGGTCGCTGCGCCCGGCCGGTTCGATCCCGCCGCCGGCCTACCCAGGCCGGTGCCCGGCGACGGGTCATGGGCCCCGCGGAGGTCGCTGCGCGCCCGGGTCAGGCCGCCGGGCAGATCCGGCTCGCCCTCAGGAGGGAACTCCTCGCCGAGCACGGGCAGCACCGCGGCGAGCCGGTCGAAGGCGGAGTCCTGGCCCAGTAGTGCCTCGTCGCCCAGGCTGACCGCTCCGGAGGGAAGGCTCCACAGGTCGGGGACCCCCCCGCCCGGTGGGAAACCCGGACGATCCCGGCCGATCCCGGGATCGTCCCCCTGTCTGCCTGCGACCACGTCAGGATTGTGCCAGCCGCCCCGGGCCGGCAGGCACCTGAGGGGATGCCCTCAGACCCGTCCGGCCGAACGGCCTGATCCTGCTGCGGGCCCGCCGCAGCGACCCGGATCGGCACGCCCACCGAGGTGATCACGGTCCCGGCGGGCTCAGCTCGCCAGGGTCCCGAACTCCTGGACCCACACTCCCCGGGCATTCCGGTCCGGGATCACCGCATCCAGGTAGGCCACCCCGATCAGGGAGAACCGGCAGTCGAGGATGTTCGCCCGGTGGCCCGGCGACTCCATCCAGCCGGTGACCACGTCCGGGGCAGAGGCGTAGCCGACGGCGAGGTTCTCCCCCACCCCGCCCTCGAACCCCAGGGCCCGGGCCCGGTCCAGCGGGCTGCGGCCGTCAGGGGACACATGCTCGAAGTAGTTCCGCACCACCAGGTCCCGGGCATGCACATTCGCTGCCCGGGCCAGGGTGTCGTCCCAGCGCAGCCGCGGGCACCCGGCGGCCAGACGCTGCCGGTTCGTCAGCGTGACCACGGCCTCTTCGGGGGCCGAGGAGACCGGTGCGGCTGTCGGCAGCGGCAGCCCGCCGTCGAGTCGTGCGCCGGCACCGGGCGGCCGGGGGGCCGGCCTGGTGACCTGGACGTCGTGGGTCGGGCCGCCCCGCCCCGGCTCGGCGGTGACCTCCGGGGGCGCAGCGGCCCTGCCCGCGGGCGGCAGGGCCGAGCGTCCGGCCGGCACCAGACCCGAGCCCAGGGCAAGGGTCGCTCCCCCGAGGACCAGGGCCAGGACCAACAACGCCCGCAGCAGCGGATCTGCGGCGCCCCCACGCCGGCCGGGCATGCGTCAGCTCGACTGGAGCCAGGCGACGGCCTGGTGCAGGGTGACGTCACTCACCCGCTCTGCGGTCTCCGCGACGGTGTGCAGGTAGGCGTGGAACGCCGGCGGAGGCCCGATCAGGTGCTCGCGCAGGTAGTAGACCGAGGCGTCCGACCACACCCAGGTTCCGTCGGTGCGCAGGTGGAGCGGGACGACCTGCCCGCGGGACGGGTCCAGGACGTCCTCACCCTGGGTGTCGGCCACCAGCATCGGCGTCCCGGAGAGCAGGTAGGTGATGAGCCGCTCGGCCTCCTCCGGCGAGACCCGGGTGATGTTCTGGGGCAGACCGTCGGCATCCGGCTCACCGTCGAACACGTCCGCGAAGGCGAAGTCCGGGGCGTCGGCCGCAGCGAACACCAGCTCACCGGCGAACTGGACCGCCCGGTGCAGCGGCGGCAGCTCGGTCCCGGACGGGTACACCTCGACGATCGGCTCCCCCGACACCGGCAACCCGTCCCGGCTCGCGTAGTAGGCCGTCGCCAGCTCCACCGCCGCGGCATCGTCCCGGACCTCGACGAGGTAGACCGGCGTGGGGCGCGGCCAGGCAGCACCGGTGACGGGATAGCGCCAGGCCCGCCAGACCCCCACCGCCGCGTCCTGGACGCCGAACCCCGCGCCCACCGCCCGGTCCACCTCCCGGACCACGGACTCCAGGTCCAGCCCGGCCTCGGCCGCTCCCGCCACATCCTCGGCGGACTCGGGGAAGCTGACGAACTCGAACAGCACCTGCCGCTCGACATCACCGACCGTGACGTGGTCCAGCAGCGAGGCATCGTCCCCGACCGCGAACAGGCACTCGGCGAGGACCGCGTACTCCACCGTGGTCAGCGTCGTCCCCAACTGGATGCACGAGAACAGCACGGCCGCCAGCGCCTGCCCCGGCTGGTCCGTCGCCCAGGCCTGCCGGGCGAAGCGGACCACGTCGTCGGGCAGCGCGTCCGCGAGGTTCTGGATCAGCCGCCAGCTCTGGCTGTGCAACTGCTCGGCGGTCAAGCTGATGCCGTCGTTCTCCTCGGCTTCGGCCACCACCACAGGCGACTGCACGCCCGATCGCCGGTCCACCACCTGTGCCACGGTTCCTCCTGACCTTGCCCGGGCGCGCGTCCCGGATCACCTGTCCTATAGACCGCCACGGCCCCGCACCGTCACGTGGCACCGGGAACGGCGGCCGCGGCCGCGTCAGTACCAGCCGGTGGCCTGGCTGTGCGCCCAGGCCTTGGCCGGGGAGCCGTAGCGGTCCTTGATGTAGTTCAGCCCCCAGTCGATCTGGGTCCGGTAGTTCGTCCGCCAGTCGGCCCCGGCCGTGGCCAGCTTCGACGCCGGCAGGGACTGCGGAATACCGTAGGCGCCGGACGTCGGGTTGGTGGCGTCCACCTGCCACCCGCTCTCCCGGGTCCACAGCCGGTCCAGGGACACCTGCTCGTTGGGATCACTCCAGCCGAACGAGGCCATCCGGGACCGTGCGTAGTCCTTCGCCGCCTGGACCTGCGGGGTTATGGCGTGCCTGCCCGCGGATCCCGTGCCGAGGAAGGACCCGTCTGCGAAGAATGTCCCGGCGCCGGCGATCCGCCCGGCCGCCGACTCGCTCAGCGGGACGTCCAGGGGATCGTTCCCCTGGGGCTGCTCGGCCACCACCGCGAGCGGGGCGAACAGGGGCTGTGCCGCAGTGGCACCGCCCGGGGGCCGGGCCTCGGAGTTCCAGGAGGGCAACGGGACCGAGTGCTGCATCGCGGCCAGCCCGAGCGCCCCGCTGACCGCCATCAGCGCGGACCCGGCGACGGCCCGCTGCCAGGCCTGGGCCCCCATCTCCTGTTGCCAGCTGCGCCGACGATGCCTGCGCCTGGCCTTGGCCTGCTCGGCGCGGCGGGACCGGGCGACACTGGCCCG
>DASTGO010000465.1:0-4988 GCA_035719045.1 Kineosporiaceae bacterium
GGGGCCAGTGCGAAACTGGTCACGTGCCTGATCCCGGGGAACAGTCCATGCTCGTCTGCAGCGCCCGCGCCTGCCGCCGGCCCGCGGTCTGGGCGCTGCGCTGGAACAACCCGAGGCTGCACGAACCGATGCGGCGCAAGACCTGGCTGGCCTGCCACGACCACCGCCAGAGCCTCGCCGACTTCCTCTCCGCCCGGGGTTTCCTGAAGGAGACCGTCGGGGTCGACGAACACGGTGCGGAGGTGACCGAGTGACCGCCGACGTCGACGACCGGCCCCAGTTGCGGCCGGCCACCGTGCTCGCCGCCTTCCGGCTGCTCACCGAATGGGTCTGGCTGCGCGCCCTGCTGCTGGTCATCGTGTTCGCCACCGCCAGCACCTTCCTCGGCCGCTGGCAGTGGGGACGCCATGTCGACAAGGACGGCATGATCGGCCGGGTCGAGGCGAACTACAGCTCCCCTGCCGTCCCGCTGGAGCAGCTGCTGGCCACGCCGGCGACCCCGCTGCCGGCCGCGCAGGAGTGGCGTCAGGTCCGGATCGGCGGCAGCTACGACGTGGCCCGCACCACCCTGGTCCGCAACCGCTCCCTCAACGGGCAGTACGGCTACGAGGTCCTGGTTCCTCTGCGGACCGGCCCGGGCACGGCGTTCGTCGTGGACCGGGGCTGGCTGCCCAACGGCCGCACGGGTGCCGAGCCGGACTCCCTGCCCGCCGCCCCCTCGGGCCCGGTCCAGCTCGTCGTCCGGTTGCGGCCCGGTGAGAACCCCTCCGGCCAGACCCCGCCGCCGGGTCAGGCGATGCGGATCGACCTGCCGGAGCTGGCCTCACGCTGGGGCGTCACCACCTACCAGGCATACGGGGTCCTCGCCTCGGAGTCACCCGCCCCGGCCGTCGTCCCGCAACTGCTCCCCCGCCCCGACCTCGACCAGGGGCCGCACCTGGCCTATGCGTTGCAGTGGTGGGTGTTCGCCGTGGGCGGTTTCGGCCTGCTCGGCTACTTCGGGGTCCGCGAGGTGCAGAACCGGCAGTTGCGGGCCCGGGGCATCGACCCGGGTGCGGTCAGGAAGCGCCGGTCACGGCCGGAGCCCGAGGAAGAGGAGTGGTAGCAGGCGGACCAGTGGGCGCCTGAGCACCGCACCGGCGAGTTCGTCGTACGGGGTCGGCTCGGCGTTGAGGATCACCAGCCGGGTCCCGTGGTCGGCCGCCAGCCCCGCCAGCGAGGCCGCGGGCTGGACGGTGAGGGAGGTCCCGGCGGCGACGAAGAGGTCCGCCTCGACGACGGCGTCCCGGGCGGCGGCGAGGACAGCGGGGTCGAGGGCCTGACCGAACGAGACGGCCGCGGTCTTGAGGATTCCACCGCAGGCGGTACAGGGCGGGTCGGCCTCCCCCGCATCCACGCGGTCCAGGATCTCCGCGGTGGGCCGCCGACGACGGCAGGACAGGCACTCCACCTCCCGCAGCGTGCCGTGGAGCTCGATCACCCGCTGCTGACAGTTGCCTGCGCGCTGATGCAGGCCGTCGATGTTCTGGGTGACCAGGGCGAGCAGCCGGCCGGCCCGCTCCAGGTCCACCAAGGCCCGGTGGCCCTCGTTCGGCTCCGCCGACCAGGCCGCGTGTTCACGGCGGTTGCGCCAGACCCTGGCCCGCAGCAGGGGATCGGCGAGGTAGGCCTGCAGGTCGGACATCTGCCGCAGGCCCGGGTCCCGGGTCCACAGGCCTTGGGGACCACGGAAGTCGGGAATGCCGGACTCGGTGGAGATCCCCGCACCGGTCAGTACGGTCACGGCGGAGGCGTCCCGGATCCAACTGGACACCTCGGCGATCGTCGCGTCGTCGTCGCCGGCGACGGCGGTCTGGAGTTCGACGTCGGCGGGCATGTCGCCAGCGTAGGCGTGTCCTCAAGTCCGGTCGCCAGGAGTTCGATAGACCATTCGCGCAACGGCGGTGACGGACGGTGATGCCATACCGTCCGGAACCGTCACGAACCGAACTTCAGGACGGCACGGCGGCGCGTCGTGGTCCGGGCAGGTGGGCAGATGGATCTGGGACTGACCGACCGCGTGTACGTGGTCACCGGAGCCTCCCGCGGCCTCGGCCGGGCCTGCGCGGAGCAGTTGGCCGCGGAAGGGGCCCGGCTGGTGCTCTCCGGGCGGGACGAGGAGGCGCTGCAGGCCGTCGCATCCTCGATCGGCGGCAGCGAGCGCGCCATCGCCGTCTCCGGTGACCTGTCCGAGCCCGGCATCGAGACCTGTCTGGTGGCAGCGGCGGTGGCCCGGTACGGGCGGCTCGACGGGGCCCTGGTCAGCGTGGGCGGACCGGCCTCCGGGACGGCCATGGAGACCGATGACGGGGCCTGGCGGATGGCCTTCGAGACCGTGTTCCTGGGCCCGGTGCGGCTGTGCCGGACGGTCGGCAAGTACGCCTCCCACGAGGGCGGCTCGATCGTCCTGGTGCTGTCCACGTCCGTGCGTGAGCCCATCGAGGGGCTCGCCCTGTCCAACGGCCTGCGCCCGGGACTGGCGATGACCGCGAAGACGATGGCCGACGAGCTGGGCCCGCGCAACATCCGGGTCAACGGCATCCTGCCGGGGCGGATCGACACCGACCGGTCGCGCCGGGTCGACGCCGCCACCGGTCGCCCGGACGAGGTGCGCCGGGCCAACGAGGCGCGGGTGCCGCTGCGCCGTTACGGCGAGCCCATGGAGTTCGCGCGCCCCGCGGTCTTCCTGCTCTCCCCCGCCGCCAGCTACGTCACCGGCACGGTGCTCGCCGTGGACGGCGGGATGACCCGGACCCTCTGACGGTTCCGGCGCCTCTCCTCGCGGGATCTCCCGCTGCCGCCGCTCGCGGGCCGGTCTACCCCGCCAGCGGCTCCTCGACGGGCGTGCCGGGCGACGGCAGCGACTGCTCGGCGAACTGGGTCCGGTAGAGGTCGGCGTACAGGCCGCCGCGGGCCAGCAGTTCGCTGTGCCGGCCCTGTTCGACCACCCGGCCGTCGTCGACCACCACGATCAGGTCCGCCGACCGGACCGTGGACAGGCGGTGGGCGATGACCAGGGCGGTCCGGCCGGACAGCGCCCGGTCCAGGGCCTGCTGGACCGCCAGCTCCGATTCGGAGTCCAGGTGGGCGGTCGCCTCGTCGAGGACGACGACCCCGGGGGACTTCAGCAGCAGCCGGGCCAGGGCGATCCGCTGTTTCTCCCCGCCGGACAGCCGGTGGCCGCGGTCGCCGACCACGGTGTCCAGCTGCTCGGGCAGGGCGGACACCAGATCCCAGATCTGTGCATCCTTCAGGGCCGCGACCAGGTCGGCCTCGTCGGCGCCGGGCCGGGCGTAGAGCAGGTTCGCGCGCACGGTGTCGTGGAACAGGTGCGCCTCCTGGGTGACCACGCCGACCGCGGCGTGCACCGACTCCAGCGTCGCGTCCCGCACGTCGGCCCCGCCGAGGCGAACGGTCCCGGACGTCGCGTCGTACAGGCGGGCGACCAGGCTCGTGATCGTCGTCTTGCCCGCCCCGCTCGGGCCGACCAGGGCGACCAGCTGACCCGGTTCGGCCCGCAGGGACAGCCCGTGCAGGACCTCGCCCCCGCCGCCGCGGTCGGCCACCGAGACCTGTTCCAGCGATGCCAGTGACACCTCGTCGGCGCTCGGATAGCGGAAGTGCACGTCCTCCAGTTCGATGGACAGCGGGCCGGGCTGCAACGCGACCGCACCGGGCCGCTCGGTCACCAGCGGCTGCAGGTCGAGCACCTCGAAGACCCGCTCGAAGCTGACCAGGGCGGTCATCACGTCGATCCGGACGTTCGACAGGGCGGTGAGCGGCCCGTAGAGCCGGCCCAGCAGGGCGGCCAGGGCCAGCAGGGTGCCGACCGTGAGGGTGCCGTTGATGGTGAGCACGCCCCCGACGCCGTAGACCAGTGCGGTGGCCAGCGAGGCGACCAGGGTGAGTGCGGTGAAGAAGATCCGGTTGCTGATCGCGATGCTGACCCCGATGTCGCGTACCCGCCGGGCCCGTCGCTCGAACTCGGCGTCCTCCTCCTCCGGGCGTCCGAACAACTTGACCAGCAGGGCCCCCGCGACGTTGAACCGCTCGGTCATCCGGGAACCCATCTCCGCGTTCAGCTGCATCTGCTCGCGGGCCAGGCTCTGCAACCGGCGCCCGACGCGGCGGGCCGGGACGATGAACAGCGGGACCATCAGCAACGCGGCGACCGTGATCGGCCAGGACAGGTAGACCATCGCCGCCGCCACCAGGACCAGCGACACCAGGTTCGACACCACCCCGGACAGCGTCGAGGTGAACGCCTGTTGCGCCCCGATCACGTCACTGTTCAGCCGGGACACCAGCGCGCCGGTCTGCGCCCGGGTGAAGAAGGCGATCGGCTGCCGCTGGACGTGCGCGAACACCTGGGTGCGCAGGTCGTAGATCAGGCCCTCCCCGATCCGGGAGGACAACCAGCGCTGCACGGTGCCGGCGATCGCGTCGGCGACGGCCAGCCCCGCGACGATCAGCGCCAGCTGGACCACCAGGCCGCGGTCGGCGCGGCTGACGCCGTCGTCCACGAGGCGTTTGAACAGCAGCGGCGTGACCACGACGAGCACGGCGTCGAAGACGACCAGGGCCAGGAAGGCCGTGATCCGGGCCCGGTACGGCCGGGCATAGCCGAGCACCCGCCGCCACGTTCCCGGGGCCAGCTTGCGCTGCGCCACCTTCGGGTCGCGGGAGTACGACCTCACCGCCGCCCATGCCTGGTGCCCGGACACGTCCGCCTCCTCGTCCCTGGGTACGACCCCTGCGGGCCGGTACCGTCCTGCCTGCCGGGCAACGTCACCGGTCCGGGTTTGCTTCCGGTCCGGGCTCGCCCCGCTAGCGGTCGCCGTCCTTCGCGGCCGCGGCGGCCATGGTCCGCAGCAGCCGGGCCTGTGCCGCCCGCTCCGCGGCCCGCTGCTCGTCGCGGCTGCGGCCGGAGGCGTCGCGCAGGAGGGTCC
>DASTGO010000466.1:0-15790 GCA_035719045.1 Kineosporiaceae bacterium
GCCCGGACCGCGTTGCGGGGGGAACAGCCGCCCGGCCCGGCGCCGATCAGCCCCGCCGAGGCCGCCCTGGTCGACGCGGTGGTCGCCGACGGCCGCCCCCGGGTCGCGATCGACGGGCTGGACGAGTTGCACGCGGTGACCGTCGTCGCCCTCGACCGCGCCGGACTGTTCGCCGACATCGCCGGGGTGCTCGCCTCGTTCCGGCTCACGGTCAAGTCCGCCCTGGTCCGGACCGTGCCGGCCGGGGGCGGACCGGGCGCGCCGGTCCAGGTCGCGGTGGACACCTGGTGGGTGGACTCCGTCGGTGCGGAACTCCCCGGCCCGCCGACCCTGGAGACCTCGCTGCGGCGGCTGGGGGAGGGGGACCAGTCCGTGCTGGAGCGGCTGCACCGGCGTGACGCCGGGTACCGGGCACCGTCCGGGGCGCCGGCCCGGCCCCGCGTCGTCCTGCTGCCCGGTGCCTCCGCCGAGGCCACCGTGCTGGAGGTCAGGGCCGCCGACCGCCCCGGTCTGCTGCACGCCGTCGGCAGCGCCCTGGCCTGCGTCGGGGTGGACCTGCGCTCGGCGCACATCGCCACCCACGCCGGGCAGGCCGTCGACGTCCTCTACGTCGGGGAGCCCGGTGGTGGGGCGCTCAGCCCGCCCCGGGTCGCCGCCACGGTGGCGGCCCTGGTGGACGCCGGAACCCTGCCGGAGCGCTGAAAAGCGCGTCTGCGCGCTGAGCCCGGCGCCGGCCGCCTCAGGGGCGGCCGGCGCCGGTTAGGCTTTGGGGGCGGCAGGGGGCACCCGCCCCCGGTGCCGCAGCGGCCGGTCACCGGCGGCACCCACCGATCTCTGACGCGAGGATCCCCACGTGTTCGCGACGCTGTCCGATCGCCTCACCGCGACCTTCAAGAACCTGCGCGGCAAAGGCCGGCTGTCCGAGGCCGACGTCGACGCCACGATCCGGGAGATCCGGCGCGCACTGCTCGACGCGGACGTCGCCCTGCCGGTGGTGCGGCAGTTCACCGGGACGGTCCGGGAACGGGCGCTGTCCGCCGAGGTGTCGCAGGCGCTGAACCCGGCGCAGCAGGTCGTCCAGATCGTCCACGAGGAGCTCGTCGCCGTCCTCGGCGGACAGACCCGCCGGCTGCAGTTCGCCAAGACACCGCCGACGGTGATCCTGCTCGCCGGTCTGCAGGGTGCCGGCAAGACCACCCTGGCGGGCAAGCTCGGCCGGTGGCTGAAGGAGCAGGGGCACACCCCGCTGCTGGTGGCCTGTGACCTGCAGCGTCCCAATGCCGTCGACCAGTTGGCCGTGGTCGGTGAGCGGGCCGGGGTCGCCGTGTACGCCCCGCACCCGGGGGCCTCGGCCTCCGGGCAGCTCGCCAATCCGGCGGCTGGTCCGGGTGACCCGGTCGGTGTCGCCCGCGACGGTGTCCGGTTCGCCCGGGACAAGCAGTACGACGTGGTCATCGTCGACACCGCCGGCCGGCTCGGCGTGGACGCCGAGATGATGAAGCAGGCCGCGGACATCCGCGACGCGGTCAGCCCGGACGAGATCCTCTTCGTCCTCGACGCGATGATCGGCCAGGACGCGGTCGCCACCGCCAACGCCTTCCTCGACGGGGTGGGCTTCAGCGGGGTCGTGCTGAGCAAGCTCGACGGTGACGCCCGCGGCGGTGCGGCACTGTCCGTCGTCGGCGTCACCGGGCGCCCGGTGATGTTCGCGTCCACCGGCGAGAAGCTCGACGAGTTCGAGCTGTTCCACCCCGACCGGATGGCCTCGCGCATCCTCGACATGGGCGACGTGCTCACCCTGATCGAGCAGGCGCAGAAGGCGTTCGACGAGGAGCAGGCCGCCGCCATGGCGGCCAAGTTCGCCGCCGACGAGGACTTCACCCTCGACGACTTCCTGCAGCAGATGGCCGCCCTGCGGAACATGGGCTCGCTGAAGAAGATGCTCGGGATGCTGCCGGGGATGGGCGAGCTGCGCGAACAGCTGGACAACTTCGACGAGCGGGAGATGGACCGCGTCGAGGCGATCATCAAGTCGATGACGCCGCAGGAGCGCCGCCAGCCGCGCATCCTCAACGGCTCCCGCCGGCTGCGGATCGCGCGGGGTTCGGGAACCCAGGTCAGCGAGGTCAACCAGCTGATGGAGCGGTTCGGCGAGGCGCAGAAGATGATGCGCCAGATGCGCCGGGGGATGGGAGGCATGCCCGGGATGCCGGGGATGCCGGGATTCGGTGGCGGCAAGAAGACCCGGGGGAAGTCCGCCCCGCCCGCGCGCAAGGGCAAGGCGAAGTCCGGCAACCCGGCCAAGCGGGCGCAGCAGGAGCGTGACGCCGTTGCGCGGGCGGCTGCGGCACGTGAGGCGGGGCCGGTCGTCCCCGGCGGCGCCTTCGGTCTCGGCGGTGCGGACCAGAACCCTGGCGCGGTCGACCCGTCGAACCTGCAGCTTCCGCCCGGCTTCGACAAGTTCCTCGGCCGCTGACGTCTCCCGTCCCGCGACGCCCCCGCTCGGGTGGGCACGGTGGCACATTGCGCCCGGACCAGCCCCCGCTCGGGTGGGCACGGTGGCACATTGCGCCCGGAGGACGGGCACGGTGGCACATCGTGCCCCCGCGGAGCGGGTGTGATCGTCCAGCCGGGAGGCCGCCCCGGTCCGGCTGTGGAAACCCGCTAGGTTCGGCGGCATGTCCCAGCAGCCCGCCGCCCGTGACGACGCCGTCCTCCACCTGCGAGGCCCGGTCCTGGTGGGCCCGGACGAAGCCGCCTCGCAGGCGTGGGTGCTGGGTGGGCGGATCACCTTCACCGCCCCCTCGGTTCCGGCGAGCCGGGTGCAGGCGCTCGACGGCTGGGTGCTGCCCGGCCTGGTCGACGCGCACAGCCACGTCGGTCTCGGGCCGGACGGGGAGGTGCCGCGCGAGGAGGCGGTGCGGCAGGCCGAGGCCGACCGGGACGCCGGCACCCTGCTGATCCGCGACGCCGGACAGCCGGGGGACACCCGGTGGATCGACCAGCGTCCGGACCTGCCCGTGATCGTCCGGGCGGGGCGACACATCGCCCGGAAACGGCGTTACATCCGCAACTACGCCCACGAGATCGAGCCGGACCAGCTGGCCGGGTACGTGCGGGCCGAGGCCAGGCGTGGTGACGGCTGGGTCAAGCTGGTCGGGGACTGGATCGACCGGGACTGCGGCGACCTGGCCCCCTGCTGGCCGGCAGACGCCCTCGCCGAGGCGGTGGCCGCCGCCCATGCCGAGGGGGCCCGGGTGACGGCGCACTGCTTCGGTGAGGACTGCCTGCCCGACCTGATCGCCGCAGGGATCGACGGCATCGAACATGCCAGCGGCCTGACCGACGACACCCGGGCCGCGGTCGCCGCCCGAGGGATCGCCGTCGTGCCGACCCTGGTCAACGTCGCGAAGTTCCCGGAGTTCGCCGCCGCCGGGGAGGCCAAGTTCCCGCGGTACGCCGCCCACATGCGGGCCCTGCACGCCCGCCGCTACGAGACGGTCGCCGCGGCCTACGAGTCCGGGGTGCCCCTGTTCGCCGGAACCGACGCAGGCGGATCGCTGCCGCACGGGCTGGTCGCCCGGGAGGTCGCGGAGCTCGTCACGGCCGGGATCCCGGCGGCGGCCGCCCTCGACGCGGCCTGCTGGGGGGCCCGCAGTTGGCTGGGCCGTCCGGGGCTGGAGGAGGGTGCCCCCGCCGACCTGGTCGTCTACAGCGGCGATCCCCGGGCAGACGTCCGGGCGCTCGCCGATCCCCGGCTGATCGTGCTGCGGGGCCGGATCTTCCGTTGACCGGCGTGGCGGACCCGGGGCGCCCCGGCGGCGGGACGGCTCCCGCGCAGGCTGCGGTCGGGGGAAGGCGCCGGGTCTGGCAGAATGGCCCGCTGTACCCGGTGCAGGCGGCCCCTCTCTCCGCCCGACGCCGAGTCCGTAGGTCCGCCGGCGCCGCCCGGTCCCCACCCGGACGTGTCCGCCGGGCCGACCCATCCAGAACCAGGAGTGACCACCCCTGTGGCCGTCAAGATTCGTCTGAAGCGTCTGGGCAAGATCCGGGCGCCGTACTACCGCATCGTCGTCGCCGACTCCCGCACCAAGCGGGACGGTCGCGCGATCGAGGAGATCGGCAAGTACCACCCGACCGAGAACCCCTCGTTCATCGAGGTCAACTCGGACCGGGCGCAGTACTGGCTCGGGGTCGGTGCGCAGCCGACCGAGCAGGTCCTGGCGATCCTCAAGATCACCGGTGACTGGCAGAAGTTCAAGGGCGAGCCCGGTGCCGAGGGCACCCTCCAGGTCGCGGCCCCCAAGGTGGACAAGAAGGCCGTCTTCGAGGCTGCAGCCAAGGAGACCCTGGGCGAGCCCAAGGACGGCGCCACCACGCCGAAGGCCAGGAAGCCCGCCAAGAAGGCGGAGGCTGCGGCCGACGAGGGCGCTCCCGGCGGCAGTGAGACCTCCGAGCAGACCGCCTCCGCCGACGAGACGGCACAGGCCGAGGGCTGACGTGTTGGTCGAAGCGCTGGAACACCTCGTCCGCGGCATCGTCGCTCACCCCGACGACGTCGCCGTGCGCAACAAGCCGTTGCGGCGAGGCACCCTGCTGGAGGTCCGGGTGCACCCCGAAGACCTCGGGCGGGTGATCGGCCGGTCCGGCCGGACCGCGACCGCCCTGCGCACCGTGGTGAAGGCGCTGGCCGACGGCAAGCCGGTGCGGGTCGACGTGGTGGACGTCGACCGCGGTCGCTGACCCACGCCGGAACAAGGTCAGGTCGGACGTCGATGCGACTGGTGGTGGCCCGGATCGGGCGCCCGCACGGGATCCGTGGTGAGGTCACCGTCGAGGTGCGCACGGACGTCCCCGAAGAGCGGTTCGTCCCCGGTGTGGTGCTCCATGTCACCGCACCGGGGACGCCTGCCGCCCGCCGTGGCCGCGGCGTGGTGCCCGTGGCCGGTCCCGCCGAGCTCACCCTGTCCGGTGTCCGCGACCACAACGGTGTCCTGCTGCTGACCTTCGACGAGATCGCCGACCGCAACGCCGCTGAGCTGCTGCGGGGTGTGCTGCTGGAGACCGAGGTCCCCGACGAGCCCGGCGAGGACGACGCCTGGTATGACCACCAGTTGGTCGGTCTGCGGGTGGAGGACCCCGACGGCAGGGTGCTCGGCCACGTGGCCTCCGTGGAACACGCCCCCGCCCAGGACCTGCTCGTCGTCCGCCGCCCGGACCGGAGCGAGCGACTGGTCCCGTTCGTGACGGCGATCGTGCCGACCGTGGACGTGGCAGGTGGGCGGCTCGTCGTCGTCGACCCGGGCGGCCTGCTCACCGACGTCGAGCCGTCCTGACCGGTCAGCCGATGCGCCTCGACGTCGTCACGATCTTCCCCGAGTACCTGGCCCCGCTCGAGCTGTCCCTGATCGGGAAGGCCCGTGCCGCGGGGCTGCTCGACGTCGCCGTCCACGACCTGCGCGACTTCACCCATGACCGGCACCGCACGGTGGACGACACCCCGGCCGGCGGCGGCGCGGGCATGGTGATGAAGCCGGAGCCCTGGGGGGAGGCGCTCGACCATGTCCTGGCCGCGGGACGGCCGTCCGCCGGGGGCGCGCAGGCGCCGACGCTGATCGTGCCCAGCCCGTCCGGTGCTCCGTTCACCCAGGCGGTTGCCCGGGAGCTGGCGACCCGGCCCTGGCTGGCCTTCGCCTGCGGGCGCTACGAGGGGATCGACGAGCGGGTGCTCGACGACGCCGCGACCCGGATGCCGGTGCTGCCGGTGAGTCTCGGTGACTACGTGCTCAACGGCGGCGAGGTGGCCGTACTCGTGATCGTCGAGGCGGTGGCCCGGCTGCTGCCCGGGGTGATCGGCAACGCCGAGAGCCTGGTCGAGGAGTCCCACGAGGACGGGCTGCTGGAGTACCCCGTCTACACCAAGCCCGCGAGCTGGCGGGATCTCGACGTGCCTGCGGTGCTGATGTCCGGCCACCACGGCCAGGTCCGTCGCTGGCGGCGTGACCAGCGGCTGATCCGGACCGCCCGGCGCCGCCCGGACCTGCTGGCCGCCCTCGACCCCGCCGGCCTGGACCGGGCCGACCTGGCCGTGCTCGCCGCGCAGGGGTGGACGCACGGTCCCGGCGGCTGGGAGCGCACCGTCCCCGATCCCGCCTGACCGCCCTGGCCGGACGCGACGGGCTCGGCCGGGGAGCCGGGCCCGGACCGCCGTACCGGCCGCCGCACCGGGACGATTTCGGGGGGCCGGGGCCGCTGTGGCAGACTGTCGCCTCGTGCCTTGGTCGCACCGCGCCCTGCCACAGGGGGACGCCGGACCGCATGACCTGGCCCGCAAGGGCGGCACCACTCACCGGACTTCTGACTGCGCGGGTGGCCTGTGGCACCGGCGGGAGAGCGATACGTCATGCACACCCTGGACAGCCTCGACAACGCCTCGCTGAAGAGCGACATCCCCAGCTTCCGCTCCGGCGACACGGTGAAGGTCCACGTCAAGGTCGTGGAAGGTACCCGGTCCCGGATCCAGATCTTCCAGGGCGTGGTGATCCGCCGGTCCGGCGGTGGCGTGCGTGAGACCTTCACCGTGCGCAAGGTCAGCTTCGGCGTTGGCGTCGAGCGGACCTTCCCGGTGCACTCGCCGATCATCGACAAGATCGAGGTCGTGACCCGCGGTGACGTCCGCCGGGCGAAGCTGTACTACCTGCGCGGCCTGCGCGGCAAGGCCGCCAAGATCAAGGAGAAGCGCGAGAGCCTGCCGGCCCGCTGAGCCCGGCTCCCAGCCTTCTCGCGTACTCTCCAAGCGTGAGCCCCGACAACAGCCTGGAGCAGCTCGACCAGCCCGCCGGCCGTGATCGTGGGCCCGCCGGTGCCGGTGCCGCAGTGCCAGCCGCCTCCCGGGGCGAGGAGGTGGCGGCCCTGCGGCGGGCCCTGCGGACGGTCGGGGTGCTGGCCGCTGCGGTGCTGCTGCTGGCCCTGGTCCGGATGACGGTCGTCCAGTCGTTCGTCATCCCGAGTTCCTCCATGCAGCCCACGCTGCAGGTGGGTGACCGGGTTCTGGTGTCCCGGCTGGACTACCGGTTCGGCGACGTGCACCGCGGTGACGTCATCGTCTTCAGTGGCGACGGGGTCTTCGACCCTCCGCAGCCGCCCCCCGCGAACGCCCTGACGAAGCTGGGCCGTACCTTCGCCTCCGCCCTGGGTGCTCCGGTGGGGGAACGGGACTACGCCAAACGTGTGATCGGGCTGCCGGGCGATCGGGTCGTCTGCTGCGACGCCACCGGCCGGCTGACGGTCAACGGCACGCCGCTCAGCGAGACCTACCTCCCCACGGGTACCGTGCCGAGCGAGACGCGGTTCGACGTCGTGGTTCCGGCGGGCCGGCTGTGGGTCATGGGCGACAATCGGGGGGTGTCCGCGGATTCCCGGGCGCACCTCGGTGATCCCGGTGGCGGAACCGTGCCGCTGGATCACGTCGTTGGCCGTGTGGTGGCGGTGTGGTGGCCGTTCAGCCGGGGGACCGGCGTCGGATCGGTCGACGCCACGCGAGGCACCACCCGATAGGAGGCAGGCGGCGTGAGCGAACCTGCGGAGGCCGATCCCCGAGGCGCCGGCCGGCATGCCGCCCGCGCGGCGGGTGATCCGCGGCAGGGTGTCCCGGGCCCGCAGGACGACGCCGACGGCTACGGCCCGGTTGTCCAGCCGGAGGGCTGGCTGGACGCCGCCGAGGCGCTGCGTCCCCCGACCGCTTCCCGGTCCGACGGGCTGACCTGGCTCGACGAGAACGACCACGACCCCGCCGGGTCGCGCTTCCCCGCCGGCTACCCGGCCGCGCCCTCTGCGCCGGGGTATCCGGCACCGGCCTACCCGCAGTCGGCGGCACCGGGCCACCCGTCCGCCGGCTATCCCGGCCCCGGCACCCGGCCGGGAGGCGAGCAGCCGTACGGCCAACCGGCCACCGCGTACCGCCCGTCGGCCGAGGCCTACCCGCAGTCGTACCGGGACCCCCGGCCGTACCCGGAGGCGTACCCCGATCCGTATCCGCCCGTGGCGCCTCTGCCGCCCCAGGGGGCGCGGCCGTCCGCCTACCCCGAGCCCGACTATCCGAACGGGTTCCCGCAGGCCGTGCCGACCTCCCCGCCGGTGGGAACGCCCATGCCGTACCCCGGGCAGGCCCAGCCGTACGCCCCGTCCGCGTCGCGCCACCCGGGCCCGGCGGGGTACCCGGCCACGGCGTCCGTGCCGTCGTCACCTGCCGCCTACCCGGGTCCGGGTGCGACCCCCGGCTATCCCGAGCCCTCGTACCCGGCCGCCTACCCCGGCACGTCCCCGCGGGCGGCCACTGCCGGCGGTCCGGACCAGGTGAACGGCGCCTACCCCGGACCGGGCGTCCGGTCCGCGCCGGTCGGCTACGGGGCCACCTCGGCCGGGCAGACCATCGTGCCGCCCGGCCGCGCGCGTCCTGAGGCATCGCCGCAGCAGGCGGCAGCGGCCCGGCCCGCCCCGAACGGCTACCGTCCGGAGGACTTCGCCGAGACCTCCGCCGACTGGGGCAGGCAGGACGAGGACCTCGCGACCCGGCCGGTCCAGATGCCCGGGGGGCGGCTGAAGCGGCCGCCGAGCCCGCAGTGGCAGGACAGCCAGTCCGGCGAGGGCGACGGCGGCCGGTTCGCCGGGGAGTCCCGACGGGCCGGTGCCTCACGGCGTCAGCCCGCCCTGCCCGAGTTCGGTCCCGAGGCGGCCCGGGCGGGACGGCTCGGCGGCGCCGGTGGCTGGGGCGGGTCCGACGGGGGCTCGGGCGGTGCCGGGGGCCGCAGCTCCAGGCGGGGACCCAGCATCCGCAGGCCGGCCACGGCGATGGGGGCCGCGTTCGGTGCGGCGACCGAGGTCGTCGTCGTCGTCGCCCTCGCGCTGACGCTGGCCCTGGTCATCAAGACCTTCCTGGTGCAGGCGTTCTTCATCCCGTCGGAGTCGATGGAGAACACGCTGCTCACCGGCGACCGGGTACTGGTCAGCAAGCTCACCCCGGGCGTGTTCAGCCTGCACCGCGGGGACATCGTCGTGTTCAAGGACCCCGGCGGCTGGCTCCCACCGACCGCCCAGGCGGACGAGGGCCCGGTCCGCAACGGCATCCGCACCGCCCTCACCTTCGTCGGGCTGCTCCCGCAGGACTCCGGGGAGCACCTGATCAAGCGCGTGATCGGCATGCCGGGTGACCATGTGGTCTGCTGCGACGCCAAGGGCCGGGTGCAGGTCAACGGGGTGGCCGTCGATGAGGTCTACGTCTTCCCCGGGAATGCGCCCAGCGAGAAGTCCTTCGACGTGACGGTCCCGGCCGGGCATCTGTGGGTGATGGGTGACCATCGGCAGGTCTCGGAGGACTCCCGCTTCCACCTGACCCTCAACAACGGGATGGTCCCGATCAGCGACGTCGTCGGGAAGGCGTTCGTCATCGTCTGGCCGCTGAGCCGGGCGACCACCCTGGGCGTCCCCGACACGGTCTTCGCCGGGGTGCCGGATCCGACCACCGCCGGACCGTGACCGAGGTCCGCCGGGCGCCGGCCCGGCCGGTGTCCTCCCGCACCAAGACCCCCACGCTGCGGGAGGAGCGGCGGCTGCTGCGGGCCGGCCATCCGCTGGTCGCGGGCATGGACGAGGTCGGCAGGGGAGCCCTGGCAGGTCCGGTGACCGTCGGGGTGGTCGTCGTCGACGCCTCGGTGCGCAGCGCGCCGGCGGGGGTCCGCGACTCCAAGCTGCTCACTCCGGCCGCCCGCGAGGCCCTGGTACCCAAGCTGCGCCGCTGGGCTGTCGGCTACGCCGTCGGGCACGCCGAGCCCGAGGAGATCGACGACCACGGCATCATCGCGGCGCTGCGGCTGGCCGGGCGCCGGGCCCTGGCACAGCTGGACGTCGTGCCGACCTGCATCCTGCTGGACGGTTCGCACGACTGGTTCACCCCGCCCCCGGAGCCGGACGGCCTGTTCGAGCTCGACCTGCCCGGCCGGCGCCCGGCGCCTGCGGTGCCGCTGTCCCTGGAACCGGTCGTGCTCACCCAGGTGAAGGCGGATCTGCGGTGTGCGGCCGTCGCCGCCGCCAGCGTGCTGGCGAAGGTCGAACGGGACGGGATCATGGTCGGCCGGGCGGAGCGGTTCCCCGGCTACGGCTGGCGGGAGAACAAGGGCTACTCCGCCCCCGGGCACGCCGCCGGCCTGCACAGCCTGGGCCCCTGCCCGCAGCATCGCCGGTCCTGGAGCCTTCCCCTCGCGCAGCGGGCGGTCGAGGCCGCCGTGGATGCCGAGGAGCTCGCCGCCGAGCAGACGGCGGCCGCGGAAGTGGTTCTGCCGGGCGATCAGGCCGTCCTGCTCCCCGCCGGGGACCCCGGCGGGGGATGACCCGGGGCGCCGTTCGGCCGCGGCCGCCCTGCTGCGTCATCATGGAAACCGTCGCCCGGCGTGCTGGCCGGCGACACAACCCGCTCGCCGCGCATCCGCGCGGTGCCGACGACCCGAAAGACATCTGCCCCGATGAGTGCCGAGGATCTCGAGAACTACGAGACCGAGATGGAGCTGCAGCTCTACCGGGAGTACCGCGACGTCGTCGGGCTCTTCGCCTACGTGGTCGAGACCGAACGCCGGTTCTACCTCGCCAACCAGGTGGACCTGCAGGTTCGGTCGGCCGACGGCGAGGTGTTCTTCGAGGTCACGATGAGTGACGCCTGGGTGTGGGACGTGTACCGGCCTGCCCGGTTCGTGAAGTCCGTCCGGGTCGTCACCTTCAAGGACGTCAACGTCGAAGAGCTCAACAAGAGCGAACTCGAGCTCAAGGCCGGCGGCTTCCCCGGCTGATCACTCGGCTCCCGTCCGGTGGGCGCGGGCCGGTCCGGCGGGTGCAGCGTCCCGGCGCTGGTGAGGGGAGTTCCGGGGCGGTGTCGCCCGCGGCCGGGGCGGGCTGACCTGGGCGGGGCCACGCTTGCGCACCGCCGCGGGACGAGTCCTCCACAGGCTCCTCGATCGTCCCGTCGTCCACAGCCTGGCCCGTGAGCCGCTCTGCCGTTCCCCGGCTGCCCCGAGGGTGGTCGGCGGAGGTGGTCGGGCGTGCGGGTCAAGGACGTCCTCGGGGCCTACGGGGAGAAGTTGGCGGCGGAGCACCTGCTCGCCGAGGGAATGACGGTGCTGTACCGCCGGTGGCGTTGCCGGTTCGGTGAGCTGGACATCGTCGCGTTGGACGGGCGCTGCCTGGTCGTGGTGGAGGTCAAGACCCGCCGGTCGACCGGCACCGGAGCTCCGCTCGAGGCAGTCACCCCGGCGAAGCTGCAGCGGCTGCGGCGCCTGGCCGCGGTCTGGCTGGACGCCCAGGAGACCGCCTACCCCGACGTCCGGATCGACGTCATCGGCGTGCTCGTGCCCCGTCGTGGAGCGCCCGTGCTCGACCACCTCCGCGGGGTGTCCTGATGGGCCTGGGACGGGCACTGGCCGTGGCCCTGGTCGGGGTGGACGGCCATCTGGTCCAGGTCGAGGCCGACGTGGCGCCCGGGCTCCCGGCGTTCACCCTGGTCGGGTTGCCGGACACCGCACTGGCGGAGGCCCGGGACCGGGTGCGTGCGGCGATGGCCAACGCCGGCTGCGCCCTGCCCGCCCGGCGGATCACCGTCAACCTGTCCCCGGCGGCCCTGCCGAAGGCCGGGACCTCCTTCGACCTCGCGGTCGCCACCGCACTGCTGGCCGCGACGGGCGCGGTCGATCCGCGGGCCGTGGCTCGCTGCGTCCACCTCGGCGAACTCGGTCTGGACGGGCGCCTGCAACGGGTCCGGGGCGTGCTGCCGGCCGTGATCGCCGCGGTGCGGGCGGGCCGGGACCGGGTGGTGGTCCCGGCCGGGAACGCCGAAGAGGCCCGGCTGGTCCCGGGGGCCAGGGTGGTGGCGGCGCGGTGGCTGCCCGACGTGCTGGCCCTGCACCGGGGCGAACCCCTGCCCGACCCGCCCGAGGGCCTGCCCGGATGGGAGCCGGAGCCGGTTCCCGATGGTGCTGCCGCCTGCGGCCCCGGGTCGGCGCGCGGTGGCCTGGGTAGGGTCCGGGCCGCTGCCGACGGGCCCGTAGTCCGCCTTCCGGCCGAGCCGGACCTCGCCGAGGTGGTAGGGCAGGGACAGGCCCGGTACGCCCTCGAGGTCGCGGCGGCGGGAGGTCACCATCTGCTGCTGCTCGGCCCGCCCGGAGCGGGCAAGACGATGCTGGCTGCCCGGTTGCCGGGGCTGCTGCCCGACCTGCCGGACGCCCAGGCGATCGAGGTCACCGCCGTGCACTCGGTGGCGGGCACGCTGGATCCGGCCGGTGGGCTGCTGCGCCGGCCGCCGTTCGAGGACCCCCACCACACCGCCACCGTGTCTGCCCTGGTCGGGGGCGGTAGCGGCCTGCCCCGGCCCGGGGCGGCCTCCCGGGCCCACCGCGGGGTCCTGTTCCTCGACGAGGCCGCGGAGTTCGACACCCGTGCACTGGAGGCGCTGCGCCAGCCGCTGGAGGCCGGCGAGCTGGTGATCCACCGCGCGCTCGGGACGGCGCGGTTCCCGGCCCGGTTCCAGTTGGTGCTCGCCGCCAACCCCTGTCCCTGTGGGATGGCGGCGGGCCGGGGGGAGGACTGCTCGTGCACGCCGCTGGCCCGGCGCCGGTACCTGTCCCGGCTGTCCGGGCCCCTGCTGGACCGGGTGGACCTGCAGGTCGAGGTGCTCGCCGTGTCCCGGGCGGAGATGAGCTGTGGGGTCCCGCCCGAGCCCAGCCGTGAGGTGGCGGCCAGGGTGCTGCGGGCCCGGGAGAAGCAACGGACCAGGCTGGTGGGGACACCGTGGTCCACGAACGGCGAACTGCCGGGCTCCTGGCTGCGGGGTCCGCTGCGCCTGGACCCGGCCGCCACCCTTGACCTGGACCGGGGCCTGGACCGCGGCTCTCTGTCCATACGAGGCTATGACCGGGTACTGCGGGCCGCCTGGACCATCGCCGACCTGGACGGGCTATCCGCCCCCGGCCGGGACGAGGTGGGGCGGGCCCTCCTGCTGCGCCAACGCGGGCAGGTGGCGGGGTGAGCGGCCGGCTGGCCGGTGACGACCGCACCGCCCGGGCGATGTGGAGCCGGATCACCGAGCCCGGGGACCGCAAGGCGCACCGGCTGATCACCGAACTGGGACCGCTGACCTCACTGCAGTTGCTGGCCGAGGGAGCTGATCCCCGGCTGGCCGCCCGGTGGCGGATCCGGTTCCCGGACGCCGATCCCCGGCCCGACCTGGATCGCCTGGCCCGGTGCGGCGGCCGCCTCGTGATTCCCGGTGACGAGCAGTGGCCGGCCGGGCTCGACGACCTGGAGGACCGTGCCCCGGTCTGTCTGTGGGTCCGCGGCCCGTTGCGGCTGGGCCCGGTGGTGCGGCGGTCGGTGGCGGTGGTGGGGGCCCGGGCGGCCACGGCCTATGGGGAACACGTCTCGGGGATGCTGGGGGCGGGGCTGGCGGGCCGTGGGTATGCCGTGGTGTCCGGTGCGGCGTACGGGGTCGACGCCCAGGCCCACCGCGGAGCTCTGGCCGACGGCGGGCCCACCGTCGCCGTCCTCGCCTGTGGGGTGGACCGGCCCTACCCGCGGGGCAATCACCGGCTGGTGGAACGGATCGCCGCCGAGGGGTGTGTCGTCGCCGAGGTTCCGCCGGGCAGCGCACCCACACGGTGGCGGTTCGTCCAGCGCAACCGGCTGATCGCCGCGATGACCCAGGCCACGGTCGTGGTCGAGGCCGCACTGCGGTCCGGGACGTCGATCACGGCACGGGAGGCGGTCGACCTGGGCCGTCAGGTGGCCGCCGTTCCCGGCCCGGTGACCTCCCCCGCCTCGGCCGGCTGCCACGAGTTGCTGCGGGACGGCGCCGTCTGCGTGACCCGGGTCGAGGAGGTGATCGAGTTGGTGTCCGCGTCGGGGGCGGGACTGCCCGGACCTCGTGGCGGGACGGCCGGTCCCGCGGACGGACTGTCCAGCCATGATCAGCGGGTCCTGGACGCCGTACCTCTGCGCCGCCCCGCCGACCAGGGCACGATCGCCCGGACCGCGGGGCTGGATCCCGACCGGGTGGCCACCAGCCTGGCCCTGCTCGAGATCCGTGGCCTGGTCCGTGCGGCCGGGAGGGGATGGCGCCGGGACTGATCCGGCCTCCCCCGGCCGGGCGCCCGGCCGGACGGCGTGCCGACTTGGAGCCCGCCATGCGTGGGCGTCACCGTGGCACCGTGGGCGGACGGGGTGAGCGGGCTCGGGGTACCGGCACGGAGGGCGCCTCCGGGAGCGGGGTGGGTGCGCCTGCCGGTGAGCCGTCTGCCGGGCCCGCCGGGGAGTCGTTCGGCGAGCCCCGGGCGCGGCTGACCGGTGAGCCGCCTGCCGAGCCGCCGGAGGACGGGCTGCCGGAGGAGTGGCAGGACGTGCTGTGGGCCTTCGACCGGTACCTCGGTGCCGAGCGGGGCCGGTCCCGGCATACCCGCAGGGCCTACCTCGGCGACGTCCGGGCCCTGTTCGGGTACGCCCTCGACCAGGCAGTGACCGACCTCGCGGACCTCGACCTGGCCCTGCTGCGGGGCTGGCTGGCCCGGATGGCGGGGGAGGGCGCCGCGCGGACCACGCTGGCCCGCCGGTCAGCCTCTGCCCGGACGTTCACGCACTGGCTGGCCCGGACCGGGCGGGTGCCCACCGACGCCGGCCTGCGGCTGCGCTCCCCGAAGGCCGGCCGTCCGCTTCCCGGGGTCCTCCGTCAGGAGCAGGCGGCCGAGCTGATGGACGTCGCGGCCCGGGCTGCCGCAGAAGGCGCCCCCCTCGCCCTGCGGGACCGGGCCGTCGTTGAACTGCTCTACGCCACCGGGGCGCGGGTGTCCGAACTGGTCGGGCTCGATCTCGGCGACGTCGACCACGCCCGGCGGACCGTGCGGGTGCTCGGCAAGGGGGCCAAGGAACGCATCATCCCGTTCGGCCTGCCCGCGGAGCAGGCGCTCGCCGCATGGCTGGACCGGGGCCGACCGGACCTCGTCGGCCCGCGGACCTGCCTGGCCCTTTTCCTCGGGCGGCGGGGTGGCCGGTTGGACCCCCGGCAGGCCCGGGAAGCCGTCTACCGGCTGCTGGACCGGGTGGACGGAGCACCTGCCATGGGGCCGCACGGGTTACGACATTCCGCCGCAACTCACCTTCTTGACGGCGGGGCGGACCTGCGTAGCGTTCAGGAACTGCTCGGTCACGCTACGCTCACATCGACGCAGATCTACACGCACGTCTCCGTGGAGCGACTTCGTGCCACACATCAGCAGGCACACCCGAGGGCTTGAGGCGGAGCAGGGAGGACCAGCAGTGGTGGACGACGGTCAGGTGGCAGAGATCGTCGATCCGGTGGCCGCCAACGAGGCCGCGCTGCGCAATCTCTGGGAACGGTTCAAGGCGACGGGGGATCCAGCGACCCGGGAGCGGCTGATCCTGCACTACTCGCCCCTGGTGAAGTACGTCGCCGGCCGGGTAGGGGTCGGTCTGCCGCCGAACATCGAGCAGGCGGACCTGGTCTCCTACGGGATCTTCGGGCTGATCGACGCCATCGAGAAGTTCGACATCGAGCGGGCGATCAAGTTCGAGACCTATGCGATCTCCCGGATCCGTGGGGCGATCATCGACGAGTTGCGCGCCATCGACTGGATCCCGCGCTCGGTCCGGTACAAGGCACGCGAGGTCGAGCGGGCCTACTCCGCCCTGGAGGGGGAGCTGCACCGGACCCCCACCGAGGCCGAGGTCGCCGAGCGCCTCG
>DASTGO010000467.1:0-6831 GCA_035719045.1 Kineosporiaceae bacterium
CAGGCCCAGGCGCAGGCGCAGGCGCAGGCCGCAGCTCAGGCCCAGGCCTCCGCGGCTGCGGCTGCCGCGAGGGCACGCCAGGCCGCTGCCGCCCAGGCTGCCCGGTCGGCCAGTCGGACCTCCGCGCCGGTGCCGGTGCCCAGCGGCTCCCCGCAGTCGATCGCCCGGGCGATGCTGACCCAGCGCGGCTGGTCGGGGCAGTGGTCCTGCCTGAACTCCCTCTGGCAGAAGGAGAGTGGCTGGAACTACCGGGCCAGGAACCCCTCCTCGGGCGCCTTCGGCATCCCGCAGGCGCTGCCCGGCAGCAAGATGGCCAGTGCGGGGCCGGACTGGCAGACCAATCCGGCCACCCAGATCGCCTGGGGGCTGAGCTATATCGCCTCGACGTACGGCACGCCGTGCGGGGCCTGGGCGCACAGCCAGTCAACCGGCTGGTACTGACCCGTTCCGGGTTTCGCGGCTTCCGGGTACAGCGGTGTGAGTGCCGGCCCCGTGGTGCAGTGGATCTCCCGGTGCTCCATCACCTCACAGTCGTATGCTTACGCGCATCGGGTTACGGATGTACGGCGATGGTCGGCCGGGTGTGGCGCCGGGTCAGCCGGGACGGGTCATCGCCGTCACGTCGAGCAGGCGGTCCAGGTCCTCGATGGTCAGCTCACCGCGGCCGACGTGGCCGAGATCCAGCACCGCCTGCCGGATCGTCAGCCGGTGCGTCACCGCATACCTGGCGACCGCTGCGGCCGCCTCGTAACCGATCACCCGGGCCAGTGGGGTGACGATCGCCGGTGAGCTCTCGGCCTGGGTGCGGGCCCGGTCCCGGTCCGGCTGCAGTCCCTCGACCGCCCGGTCGGCGAGCAACCGGCAGGCGGCCGACAGCAGTCGCAACTGCTCCAGCACCGCTCGGGACATCACCGGCACCATGACGTTGAGCTCGAAGGTGCCGCTGGCTCCCGCCCAGGCCACGGTCGCGTCATGCCCGACCACCTGGGCGCAGATCTGGAGCACGGCCTCCGGGATCACCGGGTTGACCTTCCCGGGCATGATCGAGGATCCGGGCTGCAGCTCCGGCAGATGGATCTCGCCGAGGCCGGCGTTCGGTCCGGATCCCATCCAGCGCAGGTCGTTGCAGATCTTCGTCAGGCTCACCGCGAGGGTCCGCAGTGCACCGGACAGTTCGACCAGCGCGTCCCGGGCGCCCTGGGCCTCGAAGTGGTCGCGGGCCTGCGTGAGCGGCAGGCCGGTCTCCGCGGCGAGCAGAGCCACCACGGCAGCGGCGAACCCGGGCGGGGTGTTGATCCCGGTGCCCACCGCCGTCCCACCCAAGGGCACCTCGGCCACCCGCGGTAGCACGGCTTCGACCCGCTCCATCCCGTGCCGGACCTGGGCGGCGTACCCGCCGAGTTCCTGTCCGAGGGTGACCGGGGTGGCGTCCATGAGGTGGGTCCGCCCGGCCTTGACCACGTCGGTGGTCCGCCCGGCCTGGACCTCCAGCGCACTGGCCAGCCGGTCGAGGGCGGGCAGCAGATCGGTGGTGGCCGCCTGCGCCGCCGCCAGGTGCACCGCGGTCGGGAAGGTGTCGTTGCTGGACTGCGAGGCGTTGACCTCGTCGTGGGGATGGACCCGCCGGCCGAGGCGCCGCGACGCCAGGGCTGCCACCACCTCGTTGACGTTCATGTTCGTCGAGGTGCCGGAGCCGGTCTGGAAGACGTCGACCGGGAACTGGTCGGGGTGCCCGCCGCCGGAGACCTCGGCGGCGGCCTCGGCGATCGCGGTGGCGACATCGGGCGGCAGTACTGCGAGCCGGGCGTTCACCCGGGCCGCCGCCGCCTTGATCCGGGCCAGCGCACCGATCACGGCAGGGTCCACCCGCACCCCGCTGACCGGGAAGTTCTGCACCGCCCGCTGGGTCTGCGCGCCGTAGAGGGCTCCGGCCGGGACCAGTACCTCGCCCAGGGTGTCCCGTTCGGTCCGCCGGCCGTCCGGTGTGCTCGTCATCACCGCATCGTCGCGCCGGTCGGGGCAGGGTGCCCGTCGCCGCGGCCGCATGGCAGGCTTCCCCCATGCCCGATCGTGCCGTGACCGTGCTGCAGCGCCGGATCCGTGACCTGCCGGGTCGCCGCCTGGAACTCGCCGACGCCCTGGTCGTGGCCCAGGGACTGGCCGGGGCCGGACTGCTGTGGCCGGGCCGAGGGCGCTGGAGCCTGCCGCGCCCGATCCGCAGGGCCGCCCTCGCGGTCACGCTGCTGGGAACGGCCGCCGGCGCCCTGGGTGCGCGGCAGCTCGGGTCCGGCCTGACCCCGCGGGTCGAACCTCCGCCGCAGGCCGCCCTGCGCACCACCGGTCCCTACGCGGTGTCCCGGCATCCGATCTACGCCGGCGTGCTGGTCTGCGGAGCCGGTTTCGCCGTGCTGCGCCGTCGCCCGGAACCCCTGCTCGCCCTGGCCGCGCTGGCCGGGGTGCTGCACGTCAAGGCCGGGATCGAGGAGCGGCGGCTGCGGGACCGGTTCGGCACCCGCTATGACGAGTACGCCCGGCGGACCCCGCGACTGATCGGCCTGCCCCGCCGCTGACCCCTGCTCGCGCTCGATCGGCCGCCGGCCGCCGGGCCCTTCCCTTCGGTGGCCGAGGGTCCGGAAGGCCGGTGCGGCAGGCCCTTGCGGGGCATCCTCCCCGGAAGGGGACCGTTCGGTCCGGGCCCGCTCGGGAGTTCGGTCGAGACCAGGACGGAGCGCCCGGTTCAACCCCCTCGGGGTGATTACGATCAGTGCCCTTGACTTCACTCAGTGCGAGATAAGGGGATGATCGGGTGCTCATCCGGGTGCCGCAGACGTGGCCGGCGCCGGTGGTCGCGGCCCTGGCGATGCTGGTCCTGGCCGGGCTGGACCTGTCCGGTTCGCTGGCTGCGAAGGAGGCGGTGCTGCGGCGCTCGCCGGCGCTGGCGGTCGTGGGGGCCGGGCTGTTCGTCGCCCTCTTCTGGGTGTACGCCTCGAGCCTGCAGTATGCGGACCTGGCCCCGGTCACCCTCGGCTGGATCGTTGTCCTGCAGGTGGGCGTGGTCCTGCTGGACCGGTTCCGGTACGACACCCGGATCGCGACGGGGACCTGGGTCGCGATCGCCGTGATCGTCACGGCCCAGGCGTATCTGCTGTTCGCCGTGGGCGGCGGGCAGGCGGAACCCGCCGGGGACCGCGCCGAGCGGGTTGCGGTCCTGCCGCAAGCCGGGAGCTGATCCCGCAGCACCCCGGGAACTGATCCCGCTGCGACCGGTCGCGCCGGGGCCCCGGCCCACCGGCAGCGATCATCGGGCCGCGCCGGGCCGACCGGTCGGCCCGGCGGCCGGTGGACCAGCCGGGGGCCGGGCGAGGTACACCGCGTACGTGAACTGCCGGCCGTCCCTGGCCACCTCGAGCAGGACCTCCTCCACCCGCTGCCCTCCCGCCGCGGCCAGCCCGTCCCGCAGCCCGGGGGACGGGTCCGCCGACCAGATCGCCAGCACGCCGTCGTCGGCCAGGGCCTGCAGCGCCCGGTGCAGGAACGGTTCCCGGTAGACCTCGGCATTGCCCTGGTGGACCAGGAACGCCGGTCCGTTGTCGACGTCGAGCAGGATCGCGTCGACGCCGCCCGCGGGAAGTGCCGCCACCACGTCCAGGACGTCCCCGCCGGTCACCCGGACCCGGGGGTCGGCCAACAGCCCGGCAGCCTGCGGCACCAGGCCGGCCCGCAGCCACTGCGGCAGCAGTTCCTGCAGTTCGACGATCTCCAGCGTGCCCACCCGGGGATCGGCCAGCACCGCCGCCGCGGTGAACCCCAACCCCAGCCCGCCGACCAGGATCCGCCATCCGGGGGAGCCGTTCCCGGGCGTCAGGTGCCCGGGCGCCCGGTCCGGGTGGTCGGCGGGCCTGGGCCGGGCGGGTGATGGGCCGGCGGCCAGCCGGTCCAGGGTGAGGGTGGCCAGGGCGGTCTCGGATCCGGTGTCCACGGTGTCCATCGCGAACACTCCGTCCACGATGAGTTCCAGGACGTCACCGCGGCGGCGCAGCACGACTTCTCCGTGGCCGGTGTCCCCCCGGGCGACAACGTCGGGGCGGACGGCGGCGTCCGGAGGGTGTGCAGCGGAACCAGCCAGTGGGCCTTCGGGCGGAGGGGCAGCAACCACCCTCCGATCCTGTCAAAACCGTGTCACCCACCGTTGTCCCGGCGTTGACTCATCCCTCGCGCAGTCGTCAGGACCAGATCTATCAGGCTCGTACACTGCCTACTGTGACGGCGGTCTCGGGGGTCTCCACCACGTCCAGCGCACCGGCCGAACAGCGGCCCGCACTTCGACCGCGGGTGCCTGGCCTGGTCGCCTGGGCGGTCAGAGTTGCGGCGGTGTTCGCGCTCCTGGACGTGATTCTTCCCGAACGTCACATCCATCACCTCAACCGCACGATGGACGCCCTCAGCGACGGGACGGCATTCGCGGCGGGGATGATCGCGGCCGGGTGCATGCTCCTGCTGGCCGGGGCGCTCAAGCGACGCAAGCGGCGGGCCTGGGTGACGATGATCATCGTCACCGGGATCGGCCTGGCCGCCAATGTGCACATCCACCGGTTCCGGGTGGTGATCCTTCACCTGGCCCTGCTCGGTCTGCTGATCTGGACCCGCCGGGACTTCACCGCCCGCTCCCAGCCGCGGACCAAGCTGGCCGCCGTCCGGGTCTTCCTGGTGATGGCGACCTTCTCGATGGCCGCCGGGTACCTGCTCACCCGGCGCACCACCACCGACACGCCGTTCCTGGCCCGGCTGGAGCAGGTCTTCCTCGGCCTGCTCGGCTTCACCCCGGACCTCACCTTCCGGCATCCGCAGTCGCTGACCTTCACCGAGATCGCGCTGACCACCCTCGGCGGGCTGACCGCGCTGCTGACCATCGCCACCCTGCTGGCTCCCGCCCGCAAGCCGTCCCAGCGCAGCGCCGAGGCCGAGGACGGGGTCCGGCGGCTGCTCGGCCAGTGGGGG
Organism: Kineosporiaceae bacterium; assembly: GCA_035719045.1. Lineage (GTDB taxonomy): Bacteria > Actinomycetota > Actinomycetes > Actinomycetales > Kineosporiaceae > DASTGO01. The sequence goes on from DASTGO010000467.1 coordinate 4,999, forward strand.
GAGCGGGACTCCCTCGGCTACTTCGCGCTCCGGCAGGACAAGGGGATCATCTTCTCCCCGTCCGGCAAGGCGGCGGTGGCCTACCGGGTGGTCGGCGGGGTCTCGCTGGCGGCCGCCGACCCGCTGGGCGACCCGGAGGCCTGGCCCGGCGCGATCACGGCCTGGCTGGCCGAGGCCGACCAGTACGCCTGGACCCCGGGGGTGATCGGTGCCTCCGAGGACGGGGCGATCGCGTACCGCCGGGCGGGCCTGGACGCGCTGGAACTCGGCGACGAGGCCGTCCTGGACCTCACCACCTTCTCGCTCAACGGGCGGTCGATGCGGGTGGTCCGGCAGGCGGTGAACCGGGTCGGCCGCTGCGGCTACACCCTCGACGTGCGGCGGCAACGGGAGCTGTCCGAGACCGAACGGGCCGAACTGGTCCAGACCGCCCAGCGGCTGCGGGGCGAGGAGGTCGAGCGCGGGTTCTCCATGGCGCTGGGCCGGGTCGGCTGCGACGACGACCCCGAGATCGTCATCGCCCGGGTCCGCGACGGCGAGGACCGGCTGGTCGCGGTGCTGAGTTTCGTGCCGTGGGGGACCGACGGGCTGTCCCTGGACCTGATGCGCCGCGACCGCGCCAGCGAGAACGGGACCGTCGAGTTCGCCATCGTCGGCGTCGCGCAGGCGGCCGGGAAGCTCGGGGTCCGCCGGATGTCGCTGAACTTCGCGGTGTTCCGCTCGGTGTTCGAACGCGGTGCCCGGGTCGGGGCCGGTCCGGTGCTGCGGCTGTGGCACCGGACCCTGCTGCTGGCCTCGCGGTGGTGGCAGATCGAGTCCCTCTACCGCGCGAACGCCAAGTACAACCCCGACTGGGAGCCCCGGTTCGTCTGCTTCCGCAAGGCGGGGGAGCTGCCCCGGGTCGGGATGGCCGCGCTGGAGGCCGAGGCGTTCATCAAGTTCCCCAGACTGCGCTGGCTGGCCGGCTGACCTCTCGCCGGCTGACCTGCGGGGCCTGACCTCTACGGGCGCTCAGGGCAGCGGGAGCAGCTCCACGGGGTCGCCGGCCCGGCGGCCGTCCGGAGGGATCACGGCGACCGCGTCGGCGGTGGCCAGCCCGCGCAGCATGGCCGGTCCGGCGAACAGCACGGGACGACCGTCCAGCACGGGGACCAGCCGGGTGGCGTCGTGCCCGGCGGTGATGTCCGCGCGCAGGACGCCGGTCCGCGGTGGGGTCGCGGGCCGGCCGTGCAGCCCGTCGACGACCGGGTGCAGCAGGGTGAGCAGGGCGGACACCGCGGCCAGCGGGTTGCCGGGCAGCCCGATCAGCGGCCGGCCGTCGGCCAGCCGGGCCAGCAGTTGCGGATGTCCGGGACGTACCGCCACCCCGTCGACGAGCAGCCGGGCGCCCACGGCGCCGAGCACGTCGTGCAGGTGGTCGACCGGGCCGCGGGCGGTCGAGCCGGTGGTGACGACGACGTCCGCGGGGCAGGCGTCCAGGGCGGCGGCGAGCGCGGCCCGGCGGTCCGGGACCCGGGTGATCAGGACCACGGACAGCCCGAGGGCCGGGAGCCAGGCGCCCAGCAGCGGACCGAGGGCGTCGCGCAACCGGCCGTCGCGGGCGGGGCCGCTGCCGAGCAGTTCGTCCCCGAGGACGAGCACCGCGACCTCCGCCCGGCGGACCGGCAGCACGTCGTGCCCGGCGGCGGCCAGCAGCCCGAGGGCGGCCGGTGCGAGCCGGGTTCCCGCCGCGAGGACGGTCTCCCCGGCCCGGCACTCCTGACCCGCTCGCCGGACGTCGTGGGTCAGGGTCTCCAGGCCGGTTCCGCGGGAACCCGTGTCGCTGGAACCCGT
>DASTGO010000468.1:0-2561 GCA_035719045.1 Kineosporiaceae bacterium
TTCTTGTCTACCCACTCGTGACCTGCGGCTTCTCGGCTTCTCAGGCGCCGCGGTGGTCGCAATTGGTCCAGCAGGAAGCCGCCGCGTAGACGGAAGCTTGCTTCACCCCGTTACCGAGATGTCTTCTGGAAAGGTGAGCGAGGGGGAGCTGGCCAGCGGCAGCAGTCGCGACCATGACTTACACGAATCGTCGGCACGCCTCGAGCAGATCAGCGAACGGCTTGAGCAACTGCACGAGCGCAGAGAGCGGTTCATACACTGCCCGACGCGGGGTTCGACCCAGGACGAGGCGGCTGAGGCCCAACAGCGGGTGCAAGCGGCTTACGAGCATGCGGGGCGAGCGCACCGCCGGGCGGCCGAGCGGCATGCCGAAGCCGCGGCTGTGCACGAACGAGTCGCTGCCGTGCTCGACGAGCACGGCAACTCGGAGCGCGCCCGGGCTCATCGTAAGGCGGCCGACCAGGACCGACGCGCGGCGGACGACGCCCGCACGGCTGCCGAACACGACGAGGCTGAGGCAGAGAGGCTGAGGCAGACAAGGGCCCCAAGCACACACACACACCGACAGCGAAGGTCACTAAGACCAGTGGCACGAGTCAGGTTATGCGGCCCGGCCCGCCCGGTTCAGCAAGGCCGCGATCCGTGCCGCCGCGTGCGCAGGCAGCTGCCCGACCACCACGCAGGCCCGACCCTCGATGTCCAGGGTCGGGGTCAGTTCGGGTAGCTCGCGCGGTCGCAGCCCGGCAGCCAGCAGCCCGGCCCGCAACGCCTCAACCGCTTCCACCGCCCGCCGGTACTCCGCCAGGAGCCCGGCCACCTCACCCGGCCCCACCGCCACCCACGGCACCCCCAGGCTGCCGTCGCTGCCGTTGCTGTCGTCCTCGTGTCCCCCGAAGGTTCCTGCCGTGTTCGTAATGCCGGTCCTTTCCTCGACCAGTTCCCCACCGGAACCCACCAGCCCTGCACGTTCGCGGGCAGCACAACAGGCCCCGGTACCATCCGGTACCGGGGTTCCGAGGACCCCAGGCCGGGCCACCCCTGAACCTTTGCCGGGAGAAGGGGTGGCCCGGCCACTTACGTCATGCGAGGGGAGTGTTTCCCGCTCACACCCCCGTCAGCAGGCCGTCATAGGCGCCCGCCTTCAGCCCCGCCACCAGTTCGGCCACCTCCGCGCGGTCGAACACCAGCGCCGGGCCATGCGGGTCCTTCGAGTCGCGGACCGCCACCCGCCCAGCGACCCGGGCGAACTCCACACAGTTGCCGGTGGAGTTACTGCGCCCACTCTTACGCCACTCCACCTCACCCAGGGCATCCGCGGGCATCCCGTTGAACACCTCGACCACGCTCACTGCCGACTCCGTTCACCATCACGAGGACGAGCCAGCCCCGCCCCCGAACCCGACCTCCTGCCGTCCGGGCCGTCCAGGAGGCCGACCCCGGCCACGATCGGCGCCGTGGTCTTCCCGTTCCCGGTCCGCCGCCACGCGTCCGCGTTCACCAGGCCCGGCGGCAGCAGCCGCAACCCGTCGAACCAGGCCGCCACCTGTCCCCGGGTGCGCAGCACGACCGGGGCCGTGGTCTCGGAGTAGATCTCCGCGCCCTTGCGTGATGCCGCGTCCACGGCGTCGTCGCCGTCGTCGACCCCGTGCGTGACCACCAGTGCGCTCCCGGGTGCCATCACGTCCCGGAACGCGGCCACGATCCCGGCCGCGTCGTCCTCATCAGGCACGAAGTGCAGGACAGCCGTCAGGATCACCGCCACCGGCCGGGTGAAGTCCAGGTGCTCGCGCACCTCCCGGTCGGCCAGGATCGCCCCCGGGTCACGAAGGTCCCCGTCCACGACGAGCGTGCGGCCATGGTCGGCCAGCAGCGCCCGTCCGCAGGCCAGCACGATCGGATCGTTGTCCACGTAGACCGTTCGCGCGTCCGGGTTGATGCGGCCCGCGATCTCGTGGACGTTCCGCATGGTTGGAAGCCCGCTTCCCAGATCGAGGAACTGAGCGATCCCTTGCCGGGCAAGGCAATCCACCGCACGGCGCAGGAACGCCCGGTTCGACCGCACCCCCGCCACGGTCAACGGCTGCGCTTCCACCAGGCGCGCGGCGAGGTCACGGTCAGCGGCGAAGTTGTCCTTCCCACCGAGCAGGTAGTCGTACACACGGGCGATGTTCGGCCGGGTCGTATCCAGCGAACCCACACCGCCATCCGCGCCGCTCACGCTTGCCCCCGCCCATACCCGCCGGGCGCGACCGTGAGCACCGCCGACCGCAGAAACCGCTGCGCGGTCCGCCAGTCCGCCCTCGCCAAGCACCGGACATGCGTCAGATGACCGACGTCCGGGACGACCACCCCGACCACACCATCCCGGCGCAGATACTCCGCCAGTCCGTACAGGCCCCGCTCATCCCGGCCTCGCACATCGGTGAACACCGACCCTAGACGAGTGATTCTGATCGTCAGTGGTCGTAGGCGGTCAGTGAGCGGCTGATGGGCTGGCTGGTGTGGAAGTTGTGCCAGATCGCGGCTGCCATGGCCAGGATGCGCTGGGCGACGCGGACGGC
>DASTGO010000469.1:0-2484 GCA_035719045.1 Kineosporiaceae bacterium
GCCGCGGACCGTACCCCCGCCGACACGGTCGCAGGGCCGACCACACCGAGGCGCGAGTTCGGGTGAACGGCGCAGCTGCCGCCATGACAGCCGCGTAGAGCGCACCGGGTCAGCGGCAGCGTGCTGCTGCCGCGAGTCACAGGCCTCGGGTGCTGTCGTCCTAGGGGAGGCCAGCTTCAGCTTCGTCGAAGGTCTAGCGGAGACGAACGTGGACCGCGGTGAGGACCTCACCCACGCTGAGCTTGTTGTTTAACCGGTGATGTCGGTTCTCTGGTGGTCTTGTTCGAGGCCGGCGGGGCGTTCGGTGGTCTTGCCGACGTCGTAGCGGGTGGCGGGTGCTGGTTCGGGGTGCGGGGAGGGCACCGCCGCCGAGGGCTGCGCGTCCCGCTCGTCCTGCTCGCGGACCCGGTCCCGCAGCCTGTCGTGCACCCGGTGCGCACCCCTGCCCCTCGTGCGGGTGCCGGGCCCTTGCTACGGTCTGCCGGATCTTGGCGGAGCTGGTGGTCGAGGAGACGACGGGGACGAGGCAGGTAGCCCGCCTGCTGGCGAAGCGGGGGGCTGCGGGAGCGGGTGCAGTCGCTCGTGCGCGTGACGCCTGTGGTGACGTGACCGAGATGACGACGGGGGACGTGCGGTGAGCCAGGCCTTTGCCATGCCGGACCGCCGGTCGGCGGGGTTGTCCACGACACCGGGCGCGGTGTCCGCGAGCGGACTGAGTACCTCGGCCCACGCCCGGCGTCCGTCGCTGCGGCAGGGTTCCGATCATGAGTGAGGCAGAGATCGGATCCTTGAGCGCTGCCGGGACCGAGAGTAGAGACGAAGCCCCAGGACCGGTGGCTGACCGGCGGTGGGGCGGCTGCCTGCGGCTCGTCGTGAAGGTCGTGGCCGCCGTCCTGGCGATCGTGGTGCTGGCCCTGGTGGGTTTGGGATACCTCTACGACCGCGAGGTGCATCGCGAGGCCGTTGACTCGATGGAGTACCTCCGAACCCGTGTCCACGGTGTGGTCCGGGAGTCCTTGAAGGAGGACCCGCAAGCTCGGTCGGCTGCTCTGACCGCCACACTGCGCCGTCACCTCAACCGTGAGGGCGGGGTCCACGTGCTGCAGGCGTCGGAGCATGGTCCGGATCGGATGGAGTTACTGGTGTCGTTGCTGGACAAGCAGTCCATGAACGCGTTCATCGGATACGACTGGGTCGCCTGCCTCCGGGTCGACGTCACGGCCGGTGACATCTCGACCGTCACGTCGACGGATCTGACGTGTCCGGCCGATGCCGTCTTCACCGATATCCCCCAGGAAGACCGCCCGACGTGGCCCCTTCAGCCTGGTGTGCCCGACGGCGCCGAGGTCTTCCACCTCCCGCTGCTGCGGGAGCAGCTGTGACGGCCTGCGGGCCTCAGCCCGGAACCCCACACCCCGCTCGGCGGCCTTCGGGGTCCGGATCGAACTGGCACCTGTCTGAAGAAACGGGGAGATCATGACCGATGCCCTACCGCGGGCGGACGCGGACCCGGCCACGGGCGAATCCGTGACGGGTCCTCAGGCTCCGGCGGGGCGGGCGGGACGAGGTCTGGCGCTGGCGTCGCGGGTCCTGGCTCTGGGTGGTCTGGCGGGCATGCTGCCGGCCGTGATCACCGTCGGCGCCTGGCGTCCCGCCTGGGTGGTCGACGCAGTGGTCCTGGCCACCGTGACGGCGGTCGCCGTCGGCGCGGTGCGCTTGCAGCTTCTGCGACCTCGGCACGACGCCTGGTGGTATCTGGTGGGCGCTGTGGGCTCGGGAACGGGCTACACCGCGGCGGCGGTCATCAGTAGCCGGCTGCATGCGGCCCGGGCCGTGCCGGTCCTGGACCACCCGGTCGATGCCGATCGGAGCCTGGCCCTGGCTGTGGTCGCCGGGTGTGGCTGCTCGCCGCAGCCGTGCTCGGGGTCCTGGCCGGCAGGGAGGCAGCCGACGGGGGAGGCCGGGCTCGGGCCTACGTCGTCAACCCCGTCTTGTTCAGCCTCAGCAGGCGCATCCCTGCCATCGCCGTCGTCGTGGCGACCGTCGCCCTGACCGCGTATGGGGCGGTCCTCGTGCCCCAGCTGCGGGTCCAGGCGACCGTGACCACCGCCTCACCGGGACCTGTCGCACCTGTGCCGGCCCTGGCCACCGTCGGCCGTGGTGACACCTGGTCCCGGACGTTCACCGCCGACCGCCACGGCCCGCAGCGGGTTCTCCGCGGTGCGCGCGGCCCGCTGGTCGTCGGCCCGGGCGGCGTCGTCGCCCTCGAGGGCAGCAGCGGCAGCGAGCTGTGGCGTTATCGGATCCAGCAGCCGGAGGGGGTGACCAGCCTCGCGGCCGCCTCCCCCGACGGGCGTTTCGTCGTCCTGCTGGTCTTCACCTTCGGCGACTCCGCGATCGACCCGGCCCAGACCAGGATGGTCGTGCTCGACGGCGCCACCGGCAGTGTGCGCGCCGCCTTGTACCTTCCAGGGGTCGCGCCCA
>DASTGO010000470.1:0-5265 GCA_035719045.1 Kineosporiaceae bacterium
CCCGCGGCCGCCGCGGTCACCGGTGGCAGGCCGCGCCGGCCAGTTCGCGCAGGCGCCGCACCTGGGCGCCGGCGTCACTGGCGCTGTACACCGCGGCCCCCGCGACGAAGACGTCCGCGCCGGCCTCGGCGCAGCGCTCGATGGTGGTCTCGGAGACCCCGCCGTCGACCTGCAGCCAGATGTCCAGGCCGGCCGCGCTGATCGCCTCCCGGGCCCGGCGCACCTTCGGCAGGCAGGCGTCGAGGAACTTCTGCCCGCCGAACCCCGGCTCGACCGTCATCACGAGGATCATGTCGAACTCGGCGAGCAGGTCGACGTAGGGCTCGATCGGGGTCGATGGCTTCAGCCCGAGCCCGGCCCGCACCCCCATCGACCGCAGCTGACGGGCCAGCCGGACCGGAGCGTTGGCGGCCTCGGCGTGGAAGGTGACGCTGCCGGCCCCCGCCTCGGCGTACCCGGGGGCCCAGCGGTCCGGGTCCTCGATCATCAGGTGGCAGTCCACCGGGATCGGGCTGGCCTTCACCAGGCACTCCACGACGGGCTGACCGAGGGTCAGGTTCGGCACGAAGTGGTTGTCCATGACGTCGACATGCGCCCAGTCGGCGTCGGCGATCCGCGCCAGCTCGTCGCCCAGGTGCGCGAAGTCGGAGGTCAGGATGCTCGGCGAGATCTGGATGCCCACGCCGCAGAGCCTAACCAGGCCACCGGCGGCCGCTCGTCCCCGGGCGAGGTCAGCCCTCGGCCCGGGCGGCCGCCGCGGTCCGGCGCAACCACCACAGGCCGATCACCGGCAGCACCAGGGGCACGAAGCCGTAACCGCTGCCGAAGCCGCTCCACACCGTCGGATGGGCGAAGTCCCCGGGCCGGACCAGGCTCAGCATGCCGACCAGCAGGACCCCGGCCAGCTCCACGGTGCAGGCCACCGTCGCCACCCGGTGCCAGCCGGGACCACGCCGGGCCAGGGCGACGGTGGCCACCAGATAGACCACCCCGGAGAAGGCGGACAACAGGTACGCCAGCGGCGCCTGGTGGTACCTGGTCGCCAACTGGACCCCGGCCCGGGACGTGGCCGCCAGCGCGAAGATCCCGTAGACGGTGATCAGAGCCCGGCCGGGACCGGAGGCGGTCACCGACCCGGCCGCACCGGACGCCGTCCCGGTGCCGGACGCCTGCCCGGGACGGTCCTCAGCCACCGGCGGTCCTCCACATCATCTGCAGCCGGGCGGCCATCACAGCCACGGTCAGCGAGGCCACGGCGAGCACCACACCGTTCCACCGGCTGCGCTCGGCCAGCGACCAGAACACCGCGACCGGCAGCACGAACAGGATCCCGGCCAGGTAGCCGATGAACGTGGCCTGCTCGGCCGGCCGGGTGCCCTGGACCAGTTTCACCGCCGCCCACACCACCTGGGCGAGGACGAGCAGCTCGGTCGCCGCGGTGGCCGCGAGCGCGACCAGCCCCGTCGTCCGGTTGCGCAGGTAGGCGACCACACCGATCACGACGAGCAACAGGCAGGCGAAGTAGACCGCCAGCAGGAGTCCGGACTGCACGGCGCACACCCTGTCACCTCGACCGGGTCCCGCGCAGCAGGGGCACATCACGTTCGCGTGTACCCGCCGGGTTCAGGACTCCCGGCGCCGCAGCAGGGCCAGGTACATCGCGTCGGTGCCGTGCCGGTGCGGCCACAGCTGCAGGTCCTGTCCCTGGCCCAGGTCCCCGATCCGGCCCCGCCCGGCGGCCGTGGTGACCGCGATCGCATCCAGCCGCTGGACGTCCGGGCGGCGGCGCAGCACGTCGTCGACGACCATCCGGGTCTCTGCCGGATGCGGGGAGCAGGTGGCGTAGCCGACCACCCCGCCGGGGCGGACGGCATCCAGCGCGGAGTTCAGCAGCGCCCGTTGCAGCGGTGCCAGGGCCGGCAGGTCCGCCGGAACCCGGCGCCAGCGGGCCTCCGGGCGGCGGCGCAGTGCCCCGAGCCCGGTGCACGGGACGTCCACCAGGACACGGTCGTAGCCGCCGGGTTCGAGCTCGCCGACCTCGCGGCCGTCCCCGGTGCGGACCTCGACCACCCCGGCCAGCGGGGCCACCGCGGTGGTGACCAGCCGGGCCCGGTGTTCCGCCGTCTCGACGGCGACCAGCTTCGCGCCGGCAGGCAGCTCCCCCGCCTCGCGGCGCCCGGCGAGGACGGCCGCCAGCAGCGCGGCCTTGCCACCCGGGCCCGCGCACAGGTCCAGCCACCGGCCGCCGTCGGCCCCTTCCAGCGGGGCAGCGGCGACGGCCAGCGCGACCAGCTGGCTGCCCTCGTCCTGCACCCGGGCCCGGCCCGTGGCCACCGCGGGGAGATCCTCCGGTGCGCCGCTGACCCGGACCGCGACCGGGGAGGCCGTACCGGCCTGCGCCCCCGCGGCGATCAGCTCCTCGGGGGTGCTCAGGCCGGGCAGCGCGGCCACCGCCACCCTTGGGCGGACGTTGTCGGCGGCGAGCAGTTCCGGCAGCTCGGCGGGGTCGCGGCCAGCGGTGCGCAGGGCGTCCCGCAGTGCCCGGACCACCCAGGCGGGGTGCGAGGTCATCACCGCGAGGTGGTCGTCGGCGCCGGCCCGCACGTCCGGGGCCACCTCGGCCAGCCAGTCGGCCAGGGGCTGCCGGGTCATCGCCCGCAGCACGGCGTTGACCAGGCCGGCGGCGGCGCTGCCGACCTCCGCGCGGGTCAGGTCGACGGTGGCCGCCACGGCCGCGTGCGGCGGGACCCGGGTGGCCAGCAGTTGGTGGGCCCCCAGCCGCAGCGCGTCCAGCACGGGCTCGTCGAGGTCGGTCACCGGACGGCGGGCGCAGGCGGCGATGATCGGGTCGTAGCTGCCCCGCCCCCGTAGCGCACCGTAGGTCAGCTCGGTGGCGAAGGCTGCGTCCCGCCCGTGCAGGCCCGCCTGGCGCAGCAGTCCGGGGAGCACGAGGTTCGCGTAGGCGTCCCGCTCGGCGACGGCCCGCAGCGCGCCGAACGCGACCCGGCGTGCCGGGTCCACCGACTGGGCGGCCCGGTTGCGGGACTTCGGGCGGGGCGGCCGCCGACGGTCCGGCGGTGGGGTGGACGTCACCCGAAGGCCTCCCCCGGCTCGATGCGGGCACCCCGGGCCCAGTCCGCGGCGGGCATCGGCCGCTTGCCCGGCGGCTGGACCTGTCCGAGCAGCACCGGCCCCGTCCCCGTCCCGGCCAGCACCTCCCCGCGCCGGACCAGCAGCTCCCCCGGCCGCAGGTCCGCGGGCGAGGCGGCCCCGGCCGGACCCGTGGCGGGACCGCCCGGCGCGGTGACGGGACCGCCGGTCGGGGTGGCGGGACCGCCGGTCGGGGTGATCCGGGCGGTGGCGGCGCCGTCCAGCGGGGTCACCGGGCCCAGCTTGATCCGGTCCCCGCGCAGGACGGTCCAGGCGCCGGGGGCAGGCGCGCAGCCGCGGATCCGCCGGTCGACCGCCAGGGCCGGCCGGGACCAGTCGACCTGGGCCTCCTCGACGGTCACCTTCGGTGCCAGGGACACCCCGTCGGCGGGCTGCGGCTGCGGGCGGAGGCTGCCGTCCTCGATCCCGTCCAGGGTGGCCACCAGCAGCGGCGCACCCGCCACGCTGAGCCGGGTCAGCAGGTCCCCCGCGGTGTCCCGCGGCCGGACGGTCTCGGTGAGCACCCCGTACACGGGTCCGGCGTCCAGTTCCTCGACCAGGCCGAAGGTGGTGGCGCCGGTGACCTCGTCCCCGGCCATCACCGCCCGCTGCACCGGGGCGGCGCCACGCCAGGCGGGCAGCAGCGAGAAGTGCAGGTTGACCCAGCCGCGGGCCGGGATGTCGAGAGCGGGCCGCGGGACCAGCGCCCCGTAGGCGACCACCGGCACGCAGTCCGGGGCGAGCTCGGCCAACTCGGCCAGGAAGTCCGGCCCGGAGGGCCGCGCCGGCTGCAGCACCCGGACCCCGTGGGCGGCAGCCCAGGCGGCGACCGGGGACGGAGTCACCCGCCGCCCGCGACCGGCGGGGGCATCGGGACGGGTGAGCACGGCGACCACCTCGTGCCGGGACGCGGCGACGGCCTCCAGCGAGGGGACGGCGACGTCAGGGGTGCCGGCGAAGACGACACGCACGGCGCGGTCAGAGCGCCTGGCCGAAGGTGGTGTGCGGGCTGGTCCGGACCTCGGGGACCTCCTGCCCGGCCCATTCCGCCTCACGGATCGCCTTGAGCGCCAGCTTGCGCTGGTCGCGGTTCATCCGGTCGATGAACAGCACTCCGTTGAGGTGGTCGGTCTCGTGCTGCAGGGCTCGGGCCATCAGTTCGCTGCCCTCCACGGTGACCGGCTCGCCGTACATGTCGAAGCCCTTGGCCACCACCCGCAGCGCCCGGGGGGTGTCGTAGTAGATCCCGGGGAAGGACAGGCAGCCCTCTTCGCCGTCCTGCAATTCCTCGGAGAGGTCGAGGTCGGGGTTGATCAGGTGGCCCAGGACGCCGTCCACGTAGTACGTGAACACCCGCAGGCTGACCCCGATCTGCGGGGCGGCCAGGCCGGCTCCCGGGGCCTCGATCATGGTGTCCTCGAGATCCTTCACCAGCTGGCGGATCTGCTTGTCGAAGTCCGTCACAGGCTCGGCAGGGGTACGCAGGACGGGGTCTCCGAAGAGGCGGATCGGCTTGACGGACACAGGACTCCCTATTCGACGTGCGGTGACGGCCAGTCTACGGTCGCGCGCACCCCGCCTCCGCGCAGCCCGAACCCGATCACCCCGGGCGGACCCGAACGCCCCGGATCCGCCCCGGCCGCCGATCCGCCCCGGCCGGCCGATCAGCCCAGGTCGCGGATCAGCCCAGGTCGCGCGGATCCACCCGGACCCGGACCATCCCGGAGTCCCGCCGGGCGCTGCGGACCCCCTGCGCCGTCCGCAGGGCCTGCGCCAGGGCCGCCGCCCGGGACCGCGACGTCCGCAGGACCAGCCGGACCTGCGGCTCGTCGCCGTCCTCCGGCGGCCCCGGTGGGCCGCCCCGACCGCTGCCGGACCCCGGCCGGCGGGGGGCGGTCACGGGCACCGGACCCAGCGCCTGCGTCCCTTCCGGCAGGTCCAGCAACTGCTGCAGCCCGCTCACCGCGGCGGCCGGGCCGGTCAGGCTGGCGGCGGCCACGGCGGGCGGCAGGCCCAGCTCGGCCCGCTCGGCGAGCTCCCGGGCAGCATGTCCGGCGGGATCGGAGCGGACCAGGGCCTGGACCGCCGCAACGGCAGGGTCGGCGCAGATCACCA
>DASTGO010000471.1:0-3636 GCA_035719045.1 Kineosporiaceae bacterium
AAGGCGGCCGGAGCCGCCCAGGGTGGATCTGGGGGCGTTACCGGCTTGGCGCCGGGCGGAGGGGCGCCGTAGGAGGCAACTCGCGATCGGGCACGCAGCGGGCACGTGGAGGGAATCTCGTCCTCGGCCTAACATCAGCCCTGGTCGGGATCCAGGTCCTGACCAGGGCTGATGCGGTGGAGCGGGTGACGGGAATCGAACCCGCATGACCAGCTTGGAAGGCTGGAGCTCTGCCATTGAGCTACACCCGCGTGCCGGTGACCGGCGTGCCTATGATCCCGCACGCAGGACGAGCCGTCGACCGCGTAGCCTAGTGCCTGCCGCGGGACGGGCGGGCCACCCCCAGGGGTTGGCCGGTCCGAGGCTCGGGTGACGGGGTATGGCGCAGCTTGGTAGCGCGTCCGCTTTGGGAGCGGAAGGCCGCCGGTTCAAGTCCGGCTACCCCGACCAGTTCCCGTACGTCAGGGGCCGGTTCCTCCACACGAGGACCGGCCCCTGACGTACGGGGTGGCTATCTGCAGGCCCGCCGATCCCGACGCCCTCCGTCCGGCGATGCCGCCCCGCCCCTCGATGCCGTTCCTGTCCCGGGCCCGGCTTCCGCTTCGGTCGACAGCCCGGCGGCGTTGGCGGCCTCCGCGTCCGCCGTGGGCTGGGCGCGTGCCGGGGTGGCACGGCGCCACTCCTTCCAGAGCGTCGGCCCGATGATGAGTGCGAACGTGGTGAAGCGGAACCAGTCGACGAAGGCACCCCACCAGTTCGGCGTCGGCCCGACCCACCGGTGGTACGCCGCGGCGACCACCCAGCCCACCCCGAGGAACAGGCCGGCGACCACGGCGAGGATTCCGGCGACCGCGAGGGACTCTCCTGCCCGGGAGTCCCACCACGACTCGGCCTGGGAACCCCACCTCGACGGCTCAGCCTCGCGGAGCGGGCGTGGTTCCTGGTCGTGGTCGTCCACCGGGCTCTGCACCGGCCTCCTCCTGGTTCCCCGTCGGGTGGTTCCCCGTCGGGCTGATCCCGTCGGAGTTGATCTCCCGCCGGATCGGCGTCCGGATCCTCCCATCGGCCGATTACCGACCAGTTGTCCGGCCACCCAGTAGTCGTGCGGGTACGTTTCGTTGCAGTGGGCGCGTCCACCCCGAGTGGCCGTCCGCACCAGGCTCCGGTCCGGTCACCCGCCTGCGGGGGACGATACGTGCAGGCGGGTGGCGGTCCCGGACTCCGGCCCGGCTCTCAACCCCCGATGCGAGCCGGGCCGGTTGCCGTCTTCCGGCCACCGCAGGGGGTGGCCGGAAGACGGGGAGCCGCCGTCGGGTCGTCCACAGCCTGCGGTGGGCGGCCGGGGTGGCGAGCTGGCGGAGCAGGCTACGATGGCCGCTGGCGTCGGCGCGGCTGCGGCTGTCCCGGTCGCCAGGAGGCGCGCCGTGGAGACGTCCGCGCCTGCCGACGTCTCCAGACGCACCCATTCCAGCCACGACCGCAGGAGAACCCCGCCGTGAAGAGCGCCGTCGAGACCCTCAACCCCACCCGGGTGAAGCTCACCATCGAGGTGCCCTTCGACGAGCTCAAGCCGAGTCTGGACGCCGCCTACAAGACGATCGCCGGCCAGGTGAACGTCCCGGGCTTCCGCAAGGGCAAGGTCCCGCCGCGGATCATCGACCAGCGCTTCGGGCGCGGGGTGGTCCTGGAGGAGGCGGTGAACTCGGCCCTGCCGCGGTTCTACGCCAAGGCCGTCGAGGAGTCCGACGTCCGCCCGCTCGGCCAGCCCGAGGTCGACGTCACCGAGGTTCCCGACCCGACCGGCGGCGGCGAGCTCAAGTTCACCGCCGAGGTGGACGTCCGGCCCGAGTTCACCCTCCCGGACCTCAGCGCGGTCGAGGTCACTGTGGACGACGTCGAGGTGACCGACGAGGACGTCCAGGCCCGCCTGGACAACCTGCGCGCCCGGTTCGGCACCCTCGTCCCGGTCGAGCGGCCCGTCGCCGACGACGACTTCGTCTCGGTGGACATCAGCGCCGAGATCGACGGCGAGGAGATCGACAGCGTCAAGGGCGTCTCCTACCAGGTCGGTTCCGGCAACATGCTGGACGGCATGGACGAGGCCCTGCGGGACCTGTCCGCCGGCGAGACCACCACCTTCGTCACCCCGCTGGCCGGCGGCGACCGGGCCGGGCAGGACGCCCAGGTCACCGTCACCGTCCAGTCGGTGAAGGTCCGGGAACTGCCCGCCCTGGACGACGACTTCGCCCAGCTCGCCAGCGAGTTCGACACCCTTGACGAGCTGCGCGACAACCTGCGCGAGCAGGCCGCCAACGCCAAGCGCTTCGAGCAGGGCATCCAGGCCCGGGAGCGGCTGTTGGAGAAGCTGCTCGACGCCGTGGAGATTCCCGTCCCCGAGGGGCTGGTCAGCGCCGAGGTGCACCGCCACCTGGAGTCCGAGCACCGGCTGGAGGACGAGGAGCACCGCGCTGAGGTCGAGGAGGAGACCCGCAAGGGCGTGCGCACCCAGCTCCTGCTCGACGCGATCGCCGAGGCCGAGCAGGTCTCCGTCGGCCAGCAGGAGCTCATCGAGTACCTGGTGATCAGCGCCCAGCAGTACGGCATGGACCCCAACGAGTTCGCCAAGGCGATGGACGAGGCCGGTCAGGTGCCCGCGATGGTCGGCGAGGTGGCCCGCCGCAAGGGCCTGGCCACCGTGCTGGAGCGGGCCGTGGTCAAGGACGCATCCGGCAACCCGGTGGACCTCAACGCGCTCGCCCCGCAGCGTGCCGGGGTCGAGGAGGAGGCGGGCGAGTCCGCGGAGGAGGCTGCCGCGCCGGCCGCGTCGGCTGCCGACCCGACCGCCATCACCGTGTCCGACCTGGGTGGGTTCGAGCCCGCCGAGAGCTGAACCCCGGCACGGTCCGCCCGGCCTTCCGGCAGGGGCGGACCTGCCGACCTGGCGCCAGCCGCTGCGACGCCCCCGCCCACCCGGTCGGGGGCGTCCGGCCGTTTGGGGCATCACCTCCCTGGGGCACCGATCTCCATGGGATACCAGGGGCCTATGGCCCAGGCACATCCCCGCCTGCCGCGCAAGATCGAGCCGGGCGATGCGCCGATAGCGAACACACCCGGATACGGGAGCATCACCGGCGGTCGCTCACGTTACTGTCGGCACAGCCGGGTGGACCGCCACCCACCCCGCCGGACGCGGGGCCCCTCCGAGACTCCGGGGAGCGACAACACGTGAGCCAGCTCAGCCTTCCGGGCGTTGCGGGCGAGGGCCCGCTCGCGCGCACACCGCAGCCGTCCATGGGCCTGGACGACCACGTCTACAACCGGCTGCTCAAGGAGCGGATCCTCTTCCTGGGCTCCGAGGTCCGTGACGAGAACGCCAACGCCATCTGCGCCCAGATGCTGCTCCTGGCGGCAGAGGACCCGGACAAGGACATCTGGCTGTACATCAACTCCCCGGGTGGCTCGGTCACCGCGGGCATGGCCATCTACGACACCATGCAGTGGGTGCAGCCGGACGTGGCCACGGT
Source organism: Kineosporiaceae bacterium (assembly GCA_035719045.1). Taxonomy (GTDB): domain Bacteria; phylum Actinomycetota; class Actinomycetes; order Actinomycetales; family Kineosporiaceae; genus DASTGO01. The sequence goes on from DASTGO010000471.1 coordinate 3,525, forward strand.
CGCGATGGGGATGGCCGCCTCAATGGGCCAGTTCCTGCTGTCCGCCGGGGCCAAGGGCAAGCGGTACGCCCTGCCCCACGCCCGGGTGATGATGCACCAGCCGCTGGGCGGT
>DASTGO010000472.1:0-16918 GCA_035719045.1 Kineosporiaceae bacterium
CGCCATGACACCATCGTCCCAATTCCCAAAGCGTCAAACAACTACCGACGCGGAGCACTAGTTGTGCTGCCGGGCCGGTTCCTGCAGGGCTCGGTCCTGGTAGCGACCGGCCGTCCAGCACTTCTCCCGGTCTGGGCCTGACCTCGTACCGTTGCGGGTCAGGACCGGGCGGAGATCAGCTGCCGCAGCCGGGTGCTGGAGGTGTGCCCGGTGTACGGGAAGTAGCAGACCCGCACCCCGACGCTCGCCAGGGACGCCTCCAGCCGGTCGCCCTTCGGCGTGCCCTTCCAGTCGTCGCCCTTGAACAGGACGTCGAAGTGCAGCCGGTGCCACGCGACGAGCTTGTCGCCGGAGATGTCCGGGACGGCCTCGTCCACGCAGGAGAGGTGGCGGACGATCTCCAGCCGCTCCTCGAACGGCACCATCGGGTGCTTGCCCTTCGTCGACCGCATCATCTCGTCCAGGGCGACGCCCACCACGAGGTGGTCGCAGTGCTCCCGGGCGCGGCGGAGGAGGTTGAGGTGGCCGATGTGGAACATGTCCCAGGCACCGGGCACGTAGCCGACCACCGGGGCGCTGTCCGCCCGCCGACCGGCCGTCATCGAGCCTGTCCCGGACCGGCCGGGCCGGCGCACGCGGGACCGGCCGGGGAGCCGAACCGGCCCGCCTCGCGGAACCACTTCGGCAGCGCCGCGAGCGTGAAGGCACCGGTGCCGGCGAACAGCAGGCCGTAGACCAGGGCGAATCCCGTCTGCCGGCCGAAGAGCAGGAAGGCCAGGCAGAGCACGCCGTAGTCGGTCGGCAGGACCAGCAGCGACCGCAGTACGGCACGGGCGCCGCCGCCGGCCGGCGCGGGAGCCTGTCCGGGGTGGGCCCGCCGGAGCTGGTCGGTGAGGATCTGGGCGAAGAACACCACCGCCGCCACGAGGGTGAAGCCGATCGGGACCAGCAGCAGCGGCCGCGGCAGCCCGGCCTGCCGGCCCCAGCCGATCAGCACGGCGAGGTGGAGCGCGGACACCTTGGCGCTGTCGACCACGTGGTCCAGCCACTCGCCGGCCGGGGAACCACCGCCCCGCAGCCGGGCGAGCTGGCCGTCCGCGCTGTCGAAGGCGTAGCCCAGCAGCAGCAGGGCCGCGACGGCGATCCCGGTCGGGGGCGTCGGCCGCCCGAGGGCGATCACGGCGATGCCGGCCGCCGAGAGGGCCGCGCTGACCCCGGTCACCTGGTTGGGGGTGAGCCCCAGCCGGGCGGCCAGGGCGGCGAGCACCCGGCCGAGCCTGCGGTTGACGAACCGGGAGTAGGCCGGAGACCCCTTGGCGGGAGGCTTCTGCGCCCGGGCCAGGTCGTGAAGGGCCTCACGGAACCCGGTCGGGGGGCGGGACCCGGCGACGGCGTGTGGGTGCGGGGAGGCCGCGGTCATGCCACGGCGTTCCGGCCGGAGGGCCCGAGGGCGCCGCGGACCGTCCGGCTCGCGCTGCGCCGCCGGGGGATCAGCCGGTGGACGCGGATCCCGGCGGTCTCGGCGGCGGGATCCGCGGCGCGCTGGACGGCATCGCCGTTCGTCACCGTGAGCAGCACCTCGGCCCCCACCTCACGGGCAGCCGCGGCGAGGTCCCAGGTGTCCAGCGGCACGACCCTGCCCACCCCGCGCACCGAGCCGACGATCGCCATCCGCTCGTCGTGCGGGGTGAAGGGCACCGGACCCCCGCTGCGCCGCACCAGGTCGTCGTCCGCGACGGCGACGACGAGCTCGTCGCAGTGAGTCGCCGCCTGGCGCAGCAGATCGAGGTGCTCGACGTTGAACAGGTCGAACACCCCGAAGGTGTATCCGACGCAAGCGCCACGCAGGCGCCTCGCCCGGGTCATCCGCATCCCCCACCGTCAGGCCCGGGTCCCGACCCCCATCGGAACCTCTCGACGCCATCGACAGTAGCAATGCGTGACGGCACCAAGGGGAGATCATGGTGAAGTTGACCCGGACGGCCCTGTGAGCTGCGCGGATGTGATCACTTCGGTGGAAGGGGTCCGACGATCGGATTACCCTCGGTCACTCTTTTGGCTCTATGCCACCCAAGGGCCGGCCTCCGCCGAGGGAAGCGTGGCTCGGGTGATGCGGTCCCGGTAGACGGCGGGGTCGAAGGTGGCGAGGGCCTCCCCGCGGGCGCGTTCGGCCTGCTCGCGGGCGGCCGGCCAGTGCTCGAGCACGTCGACCACCGCCGCGGCGAGTTCCCCCGGGTCGCCCGGACGGACCAGCCGGCCGTTCTCGCCCGGGCGGACGATCTCGCGCAGTCCCTGGGCGGCGCTGGCCACCACCGGGCGGCCGGCGAGCATGGCCTCGACGGCGGCGTTGCCGAACGGCTCCACCCGTGACGGGACCAGGGCGATGTCCGCCTCGGCCAGGGCGGGCCACACCTGCGGGCACACCCCCTGCCAGCGCACCCGCCCGGTGAGCCCCAGTTCGGCGATCTGGTCGCGGACCTGGTCCTGGAACCACTCGTATCCCGGGAAGACCCCGCCGACCAGGTCGAGCGTCACGTCCAGGCCCCGATCGCGCAGCTTCGCCACGGCTGCCACGGCGACGTCGGTGCCCTTGCGTGCGGACACCCGGCCGACCAGCACGAGGCGGACCGGGGGCACCGGTTCGGCCCTCGGGGGAGTCACCTCCGGCGGTCCGGGCACCCCGTTGTAGATCACCTCCACCCGTGACCTCAGCCGGGGCACCGCGGCCACGACGAGTTCCTCGCTGACCCGGCTGTTGGCGACGATCCGGTGCGCCAGGAGCAGCGGTGCCGTCAGCCCGAGCCGCACGAGCCGGGGTACGTCCTGCTCGGCCTCGTGGACGTGGCAGACGACGCGGGCCCGGTACAGCCGTGCCAGCACCAGCCACCACGGGACGGTCACCGTGCTCACGTACACCACGTCCGGCCGGACGGCGGCCAGCAGTCGCAGCATCCGGGGGGTGGTGCGGAGGGTGGACCCCAGCAGGCGCAGCAGGCCCGGCGGGGACAGGTACGCCTTGCGCAGCACGGGGAACGGCAGCACGTGGACCTCGCAGCCGGCCTCGTCGAGCAGCCCCACCAGCGGGCCGGACGTCGCGAGCACCGCGTGCACCCGGGCCGGGGCTGCGACGAACGCCCGGGCGGACTCCAGGGCCACGCGATCGGAGCCGTAGAGCTCCGAGGACGGGTGGACCAGCAGGATCCGGGGAACGCCGGGTGGGGTCCGGCCCGCCTCCCGGCCTGGGTGACGGCTGCGCGCCGCGAACCTTCCCATCACCACCCCCTCCGGCGGGCGATCGTTCCGTCCCCGCCGCCTGCCGCGGGTGATCGTTCCCACCGCGACCGCCTCCGGCGGCCGGACCTTCTCACCACGACCGCCTCCGGCGGCCGGACCTTCCCACCACGACCGCCTCCGGCGGATATGTCGGGCCGGCCTCCCGCGGACTGAAGGGTCTGGCGCGGCGCGGGTCCGCCGTCCGGGCGCCGGCCACGGCTACAGTGGCGCCGGTTCCGGGGGGAGCCGTGGCCGATCACGTCCATGGGGAGCTTCGGTGAGCCTTCGAGCGACCGGTTCTGCCGGACCGGCAAGAGCGGTGGCGACCGGGATCGGGCCCCGGCGGACCCCGGCGGTCGTGACCGTCGCGCTGGCCCTCGGGGTGGGCGTGCTCGCCGGGTGCTCGGGAGGCGGCTCCCCGGCCGGTGGCTCCGGCGGGGGACCAACGAGGCAGGGTTCCCCGGCCGCGGCGACGACGGGTACACCCGGGACGGGCGGCCCGGTCCCGGACCCGTCCTCGACCTCACCCGGCGCGGCGACCGGGCAGTCGTCCGTGGCGGTCACCACGCTGCCGCCGGTGTCCGTCGGGCGGACGGCCACCGTCACCTCCGGGGTCACGGTGAGCGTCAGCGGGCTCAGCACGCTCACCGTCACCGCCGCCGCCCCGGGGGACACCTCGGGTCCTGCCGTCTCCTTCGTGGTCGAGGTGGACAACCACACGGCGAAAGCGGTCGATCTGGACGGAGTGGCGATTACCGTCAGTTATGGCAATGGAATTCCTGCCGCGCCCAGCAGTGCGGCGCCGAATGCTCCGTTCGGCGGCAGTCTGGCTCCTGGGAAATCCGCACAGGGAACCTATGTGTTCCGGGTCCCGCCGTCCGGGGCGGGCAGTGTCCAGATCCAGGTCGCGTCGAATTTCGCGGCGGGAATTGCGGTCTTCAGGCGCTGATCGTGCCTGGTGGGTGCCGGTCTTCCTGAACTGCGCCCAACGGGTGAGTCGACTCGACGTGAATCCGTGGAGTTCCCGACCTTGAATTGATCTGGCCGGGTGAAAAGGGGGTCACCTAAGGTGACTCGATTCCGAAATGCCCCGGTTAGCAGCCAGGACCTTCCCTTTCTGTCCTCCCCGGTCGCCCTAGACTCCCCGCAAGGTAGTTACGTACAGCTACCTTCTCGGTCGGCCAGGGGGGTCGGCCGTCATCGGTGGGGAGTCTGCTGGCATGCACTTGCTCGCTCGGTCACGTGGTACGTGTCGTGCTCTGGCGGCGGGGGCCGTCGCAACGGTCGTTGCGCCGCTGACCCTGCTGGTCGCCCTCGGATCCGGGCCCGCGCAGGCGGACACCGCGCCGACGTCGGACGTCCCGGCCACCGTCACGGCCGCCGCCCTGCCGACGGTCCAGGTGAACGGCGTGGTGTGGGCCCAGGTCATCGTCGGCGGCACGGTGTACGTGACCGGCGAGTTCACCTCGGCGCGTCCGGCGGGTGCGGCCCTCGGGACCAACGAGACACCGCGGTCCAACATCCTCGCCTACGACCTCGCCACAGGTGCGCTGAAGACGTCGTGGGCGCCGTCGCTGAACGCCCAGGGCCTGGCGATCGCCGCCTCCGCCGACGGCAGCAAGATCATCGTCGCCGGTGACTTCACCACGGTGAACGGCGCCAACCGATACCGGATCGCCGAACTGGACGCGGTCACGGGGGCGCTGGTCACCTCGTTCACCCCGGGTCTGGACGCCCGGGCCCGCGCGCTCGCGGTGGTCGGCGACACGGTCTACGTCGGCGGCATCTTCACCACCGCCGCCGGACAGGCCCGCAACCGGCTCGCCGCGCTGTCCGTCTCGACCGGCGCCGTCCTCGGCTGGGCACCCGGGGCCAACGCCGAGGTGATGGCGATGACCGCACCGCCCGGCACTGACAAGATCGTCGTCGGTGGGCGCTTCACCACGATCAACGGGTCGGACGCCTACGGGCTGGCCGCGGTGGACGCCTCCTCGGGGGCCCTGCTGCCGTGGGCGGCCACCGCGACGGTCCGCAACGCGGGCACGGCGGCCGCGATCACCAGCCTGCACTCGGACGCCACGCAGGTGTACGGCACCGGCTACACCTTCGGCGCGGGCGGCAACCTCGAGGGCACCTTCGCCGCGGCGTCCGCCACCGGCGAGATCGCCTGGATCAACGACTGCAAGGGCGACTCCTACGACTCCGCCCCGATCGGCGGCGTTCTGTACTGGGTCTCCCACTCGCACAACTGCGGGCCGGTGGGCGGCAACCCCGAGCAGAACCCGCGCGGCTTCCAGCGGGCCCTGGCCACCACCACCGCCCCGGCCGCCAACGGCCAGGTCAACACCTACCAGGTGGGCGGCTACCCCGGCTTCGTCGGGCAGCGTGCCTCCCAGTTGCTGCACTGGCTGCCCACGCTGACCCCGGGCAGCTACACCGGCCAGACCCAGGCGGCCTGGACGGTGACCGGCAACAGCGACTACGTCGTGCTGGGCGGGGAGTTCCCCAAGGTCAACGGCGTGGCGCAGCAGGGCCTGGTGCGTTTCGCGGTCAAGTCGGTCGCGCCGGACAAGGAGGGGCCGCAGGGTTACGGCGACCTCGGGTTCACCGTCAGCGGCCTCGGATCCGGCACCGTGCGGGCGACCTTCAAGGCGGCCTGGGACCGGGACAACGCCCGCCTCACCTACGAACTGCTGCGCGGCGACAAGCTCGGCACCGCCACGGTGGTGGCGTCCCGGACGCTGGACTCGAACTGGTGGACCCGGCCGGCGCTCTCGCTCCTCGACACCACGGCGGCCGGCGGCAGCACGGCCACCTACCGGCTGCGGATCAAGGACGTGTTCGGCAACGCCCTGGTCAGCCCCCCGGCCACGGTGACCGTGCCCGCCGGGGCGGCCCCGGCCGTGAGCACCTACGCCAAGACCGTCCTGGCCGACGGAGCCACCGAGTACTGGCGCCTCGGCGAGACCTCCGGCTCCGGCCTGAACAGTGCCAGCCCCGACGACCTGACGCTGGGGGCGGTGACCCGCGGGACCGCCGGCGCCATCGCCGGTGACGCGGACCCGGCGACCACCTTCGCGGGCACGGACCCCGTCCCCGGGACCACGACCACCGCCCAGGCCGGCCCGCAGTTGTTCACCGAGGAGGCGTGGTTCGCGACCACGACCACGACCGGGGGCAAGATCCTGGGCTTCGGCAACAGCGCCACCGGCGTCAGCGGCAACTACGACCGGCACCTCTACCTGACCGACGCCGGAAACCTCGTCTTCGGGATCTACGACGGCACGGTCCAGACCGTGGTCAGCCCGAAGACGTACAACGACGGTGCCTGGCACCACGTCGCGGCGACCCTCAGCCCGGCCGGCATCCAGCTCTACGTCGACGGTGCCCTGGTCGGGAGCAAGGCCTCCGCGGTCCTGGCCCAGCTGTTCAACGGGTACTGGCGGGTCGGCGGGGACAACCTCTCCGGCTGGACCAGCGCCCCGTCGACGCACAGGTTCGCCGGTGCCATCGACGAGGTGGCGATCTACCCGACCGCACTGTCCGCGGCCCAGATCGCCCAGCACCACGCCCTGGGGGTCCAGCCCCCGGCCAACCAGGCTCCGACCGCGGCGTTCAGCTCGGCGGTGTCCGGCCTCGGGGTGGCGTTGGACGGCACCGGGTCCCTCGACGCCGACGGCTCGATCGCCTCGTACGCCTGGGACTTCGGTGACGGGTCGACCGGCACCGGCGCCACCGCGAGCCACTCCTACGCCGCGGACGGCACCTACCAGGTCACTCTCACCGTGACGGACAACGCCGGGGCGACCGGTGCCGTCACCCATCCGGTGACCGTGACCTCGGGCCCGGCCGTGCTGGCCGCGGACAGCTTCGGTCGCACCGTCTCCGGTGGCCTCGGGGCGGCGGAGACCGGAGGTGCCTGGACGGTGACCGGAGCCGGGACGACCGCAGCGGTCGACGGCAGCGCCGCGAGCCTGACCGTCCCGGCGGGCCGTTCGGCGACGGCGCGGCTGTCCGGGGTGTCCAGCGCCGGGACCGACCTGCTCACCACGTTCTGGTTGGACCAGGCGCCGAGCGGGGGCGGGGTGTACCTCGCGGGGATCGCGCGGGGCACCGGCACCGGGGACTACCGGGCCCGGCTGAAGGTCCAGGCGGACGGCACCGTGCTGATCGGGATCACGAAGGTCGTGTCCGGGGCCGAGACCCTGATCGGCACGCAGACCACCGTCCCGGGGGTCACCGTGGGCACCGGCACCAAGCTCGACCTGCGGGTGCAGGCCACCGGCAGCTCTCCGACCACCGTGCGTGCCCGGGTCTGGCCGCACGGGACCACGGAGCCCTCCGCCTGGCAGCAGTCCGTCACCGACAGCACGGCGGGCCTGCAGGAATCCGGCTCGGTGGGCGTCTACGGGTACCTGTCCGGCACGGCGTCGGTCACCCCCGTCGTCGTCCGGTTCGACGACCTCAGGGCCACTACGGTCTGATCCTCGTCCGACCCCGGCCTGGACGCCGGTGGCGTGGTGCCCCCTCGGACCGCGCCACCGGTGTCCGGCGTTCCCGGCCCCGGCCCCGGCCCTGCGTTCCCGGCCAGGCCCTGGCCGTCCGGGCGGGTTCGTGGCAGGGAGGTTTCATACCGGGCGGGTTCCGGCCGATAACCGGAGCGGACCCGGCCGGCCCGGGCGAGTCCGGTGGAGGATCCCCGATGTCCGTCCCGAACCCCGACACCGTCGGGGGCCGCCCCTCCGGCGAGGGCCCGGCCCCCACGGCGGCGCGCCGGGTCGTCGTCGCCGTCCTCACCTTCCGCCGCCCGCAGGACCTGGCCGAGCTGCTCCCCGTGCTGGCCGGCCAGTGCACCGCCGTCGAGGGCGGGCGGCGGTGGTCGGTCCACCTGCTGGTCGTGGACAACGACCCGGAGCGCAGCGGGGAGCCGGTGTGCGCGGCGTCCGGTGTGTCGGCGCTGCGGTACGCCCACGAGCCCGCACCGGGCATCGCGGCCGCCCGCAACCGAGCCCTGGCCGAGGCCACCGGCGACGATGTCCTGGTCTTCATCGACGACGACGAGCGGCCCGGGCCCGACTGGCTGCAGCGACTGCTGGACACCTATGAGGAGACCGGGCGGGTGGGCGTGGTCGGCCCCGTCGTCTCCACGTTCCCGGCACCGCTGCCGCCGTGGGTGGAAGCCGGCCGCTTCTTCGACCGGCGCAGGCTGGCGACCGGGTCCCTGGTCGACGTCGCGGCCACCAACAACCTCCTGCTCGACCTGCACCGCGTGCGCGCCTGCGGGGTCACGTTCGACCCGGCCCTCGGCCTCAGCGGCGGGTCGGACACGCTGTTCGTCCGTCGGCTCGTGCGGGCCGAGGGGCCGCTGGTGTGGTGCGACGAGGCTCCGGTGACGGATGTCGTTCCCGCGGCCAGGTGCACCCGGGCCTGGGTGACGCGCCGGGCCTTCCGGACGGGCAACTCGTGGAGCCGGACCGCGGTCATGCTGGAGCCCGGTCCGGGGCCCCGGCTGAGGCGGCGGGTGGTGCTGACGGCGGCCGGAGCGGCGCGACTGGTCGCCGGCCTGCTCCGGTTGCTCGCCGGGACGGTCCCGCCGGACCTGGGACGGCGGGCCGCGGGCACCCGGACGCTGCTGCGCGGTGCGGGCATGATCGCCGGTGCCTGGGGCTACACGTACGTGGAGTACCGGCGCCGTTCGCGGACCGGTTGAGCCGCCGGTGGCAGCCCCTTCCGTGCCGTCCGCCGTCGCCCTGTCCGGTCCTGTGTCGACCGGCGGCGCCCCGACCATCGGCGCCCCGACCGGCGGCGGGTCAGCGGCCGAGCGCGCGGCGGACGAAGCCCAGGACCAGGGCCAGGTCGGTGCGGATCGCCGGCACGAACGTGGCCGCGAGGCCGGCCCAGGTGGCCGCCGCCGTGAGCCCGAGCCCGAGCTCGACCACGGCGGGCAGCGATCCGAGCGTGGCCAGGTAGGCGGCCAGCCCGCACGGCGCGCCGAAGCCGACGACGGCCCGGACCGCGTTGCGCAGCAGCGGTTTCGTGTCGACGCCGGCGACCTGCCCGACGTAGAGCATGGTGGCGATCCAGTACCCGAGGAACGCGACCGAGTGCCCGGCCGCGACCCCGACCGGACCCCAGGGCAGGCCGGCCAGGATGAGCAGGATCATCACCGGACGCAGCACCAGGTCCTGCCGCAGCTGGTCACTCGTGCGGCCCCGGGCGAGGAAGATCCAGTAGGCGATCTGCGCCACGGCACGGAAGATCCCGCCGAGCGCGAGCACCGCGAAGACCGGGGCGACGCCGGCCCAGCGGGGCCCGAAGAGCACGAGCACGAGCGGCTCGGCCAACCCGGCCGCCACGCAGAACGCCGTCGCCGTGACGTAGCAGCCGACCAGCTGCGCCCGGGCGAGGTAGCGGGCGAAGACCTCCTCGTCGTGCTGCACCCGCGCGAGCACCGGCAGCGCCACGTTGGTCATCGGCGCGTTGATCTGGTTCAGGGGCATCATCAGCAGCTGATAGGCCCGGCTGTAGAGGCCCAGCGGCGCGGCACCCCAGACCGACCCGAGAGCGATGTTGTCGACGTTCTTGGTCAGGTACGCGATGAGCTGGGTGCCCAGCAGGCCGCCCCCGAACCGGAAGAACCTGCGCAGCGACACCTGGCGGCGGGGGAGCCCGGGCAGCCAGCGCACGCTCCAGACGTTGATCGCCAGGCTCAGCACGGCCACGCAGAGCTGCTGGACCACGATCGCCCAGAGCCCGGCGCCGAGCACTGCGAGAGTGACCGCCACGGCGATCCCGCCGGCCTGGGCGGCGATGTCCGACCCGGACAACGCCAGGAATCGCATCCGGCGGGCGAGGTCGGTGCGGAACTGTGTGTTGGCGCCGGTGACGAGGAACACCCAGGCGAGGGTGAGCACGATCGGTGCCAGCCGAGGCTGCTGGTAGCCCGTGGCGATGAGGGGGGCCGAGGCGAGGGCGACGACGGTACAGCCCGCGCCCAGGGCGAGGTTGGCCCAGAACAGGTTGGTCCGCTCGGCGTCGGTGAGCTCGGTCGACTGGATCACGGCCGAGGACAGCCCGAAGTCACGCACCAGGTCCGCGATGCCGATCACCGCCGTGACCATGGCGACGAGACCGAAGTCGCGGGGGGTCAGCAGCCGGGCGAGGACGACCACCGAGCCGAACTGGAGCAGGGCCCGCACCGCCTGGGCGGCCAGGGTGACGGTCGTCCCCCGGGCGGCCCTCGCGGACAGCGTCCCGGGGTGCTGTGCCCCGCCGGGCGCCCCCGCCGCCGAGGCTCCTGGCGTGCTCACAACCACAACACTCTCACGCTGGGTAGTCAAAGCGTGACAATCTGCAATGACGCTGTCCGGCGGTGTCGCCGGACCGGGAGGGGTTCGGGCGATGGAGCTTCGTGACTACCTGCGGATCCTGCGGCTGCGCTGGCGGTCCGTGGTCTCCTCGACGGTGCTCGCCCTGGCGGCCGCCCTGGTCTACTCGCTCGCCGCCCCTCCGGTGTACGTGGCCCAGTCGACCGTCTTCCTGTCCGTGTCCGTCGGACAGGCCAGCGGGCAGCTCTCCCGGGGGTTCGCCTACGCCCAGAGCCTGGCGGTGCTGTACAGCCGGGTGGCGTCCGAGCCGGTCGTCCTCGACCCGGTGATCAAGGATCTCGGCCTTCCCCTGACGGCGGCACAGCTGTCCCGCTCGGTCGTCGCGCAGACGCCCCGGGACAGCGTCCTCATCCAGATCCAGGTCTCGCAGTCCGACCCCCGCCTGGCCGCCCGGATCGCCAACTCGGTGGCCGGGCAGCTCACCTCGGCGGTCGACGAGCTGTTGCCGAAGTCGGCGACCCCCGCCACCGGCTCCGGACGGATCCCGGTCAGACTCACCGCCGTCGCCCCGGCCGCGGTTCCCACCGCGCCCACCAGCCCGCGGTTGGGCCTGAACCTGGCCTTCGGGCTGGCCCTCGGGTTCGCGGCGGGCGGTGCCCTGGCCCTGCTGCGTGATTCGCTCTCCGGGCGGATCGACCGGCGGGACGTCGCCGAGGCCACCCGGGCCCCCGTCATCGCCATGCTCGGCGGGGGCTTCGGCGGGCCCGCCGGCCTGTCACCGTCCCGGCTGCTCCCGTCCCGGCTGCTCCCGTCCCGGCTGCGGTCCGGCGCCCGCCCCGGCACCGACCGGGAGGCGACGGCGGCGCAACGGGAGCGGGGGAGTGACATCCACCAGTTGCGGGCCGGGTTCGAGCACCTGCGGGCCCTGCACGGGCTGCGGACCGTGGCCCTCGTCCCGGCCGGCGACGGCGACTGCGCGGCGGCGGTGGCCGCCCGGCTGGCCCGGTCGCTCGCCCGGGCCGGGGTGGGGGTGCTGCTGGTCGACGGCGACGTGCGCAGGCCCGTCCTGGGGCAGCGGTTCGGGCTGCCCGACGGTCCGGGCGTGGCGGGCGTGCTGCAGGGCCGGACGACCTCGAAGGTGGCCGTGGCCCGGTTCGGCGGTCGCGCGCCCGCCGTGCTGCCGGCCGGGGAGCGACCCGCCGACCCCAGCACGGTCCTCGCCGACGGAGTGGTCGCCGAACTGCTCCGGGAGACGGCAACGGAGTACGACGTGGTGCTGGTCAAGGCGCCGCCCCCGCTCCGGGTCGCCGACGGTCTGCTGCTGGCCGCCACCGCGGACGCCACGCTGCTCGTCGTCGATCAGCGGTCGACGCGGCGCACGCAGCTGACGGAATCGCTCCAGGCGCTCCAGCTCGCGGGCGCGCGCCTGCTGGGGGTCGTGCTCAGCGCGTGACGCCCGCCCCGGCCGGCGTCGCCGGGACCCCCGGGACGGCGAAGGCGAAGAAGGCCATCGGCACCACCGTGACGGCGAGCAGGAAGCTGCGGTCCACGACGCCGAAGGACACCTCCAGGGTGCAGGACACCAGGAAGCCGGCCAGGTACACGGCGGGGTAGCCGTTGCCCTGCTCCGCCCAGGTGCCCGCGGCGCTGACGAGCACGAGTATCAGCAGCACCATCAGGGCCAGGTACACCAGGCCCCCCGTGACCAGCGTGTGGACGAACTGGTTGTGGCCGTGGAAGGCCAACTGTCCCAGGCTGTTCACGTAGCGGCCGGCCTCGGCGTACCAGTTCGACCCGTGCCCGAGCCACGGCGCCTCACCCCAGGTGCGCAGTCCCTGCCGCCAGATGAACCCGCGGTTGGTGAACGCGCTGTCGTCCTGCGTCGTCAGCGGGACCGCGACCAGCGCGGTGGCCAGGACCAGGGCCACGGCCCGGGCGACCAGGCGCCGGGTGACCGGCCGCAGGGGGACGAGCAGCAGGGACACCAGGGCTGCGGCGGCGACCGCCCCCAGGGAGGAGCGCGAGGACGTCCACACGATCGCGCAGACGGTGAGGACGGCGAACCCGGCCCGCTGCAACCATCCCCGGAGCAGGCTCACGGCCGGAAGGCCCAGCACGAGGAACTGGGCCAGGTTGTTCGGGTCGCTGAACGGGCCGATGAGCACGCCCCAGGGCAGGAGCTGCTTGGTCGGCGAGATCTGGTCGCCGGTGAACGAGGTGAAGATGGCGCGCTCCGGGGTCAGGACACCCAGGGCCAGGCTCAGTGCGGCGGTCAGCCCCACCAGGACGCCGAGGGGCCGCAACGCGGTCAGCCGGGGCTGCAGCGCCCACACCGCCACGACCACGAACGGGTAGACCACCGAGGCGATCTTCGGGCCGGTCCCCTGGGACAGGTCGCGCAGGATCATGAACCCCCACGGCGCCAGCAGCACCGCCAGCCGCAGGCCGCCCCGCGTCGGGAGACTGCGCGCGCGGCGAGCCACGATCCCCGTGCACAGCAGGATCAACACCACTTCGAGCCCGCGCTCGGCCTGCACCGACCACGGGCTCTCCGGGACCCCCGCGCCGACCGTCGCCCGGTACTTCGTGACGGTGAAGGTCTGGACGAGGCGGGGGAGGACGACGACCGCCCAGCTGGTCAGCACGAGCCACCCGGCCGGGTCGCGCCGGTTCCGCCGGTTCCGCACGCTAGCCTCCTCGTGGTCGCGGGGCGGGGCGCGGAACCGGTGCCGTGGCGACGGCGGACGGCTGATGCCGTTGCGGCCGTAGGGATCCCGGACGCGGCGGCCCGGGCGAGGGGTGACAGGCATGAGCGGACGGCGTCGGCGCCGGCCGGTGGTCCTGCAGTCGGTCCGGCCGCCCACGGCGACCACCAACCCGTACGTGGTCCAGCTCGTCGACGCCTGCCGCGAACTCACCGACGTCGACTACTTCCGCTGGCGGCGGGGGATTCTCGGCCGCTACGACGTGCTGCACGTGCACTGGCCGGAGGTGATGCTGCGCCGGGAGGGCCGGACCGCGCGGCTGGCCGCCCAGCTCCGCTTCGCCACGCTGATGCTGAGAGTCACCGTGACCAGGACGCCGGTGGTGCGGACGCTGCACAACGCGGCCGCCCACGAGCCCGGGTCGCGCTGGGAGAACCTGCTGCTCACCTGGTGCGAGCGGCTGACCCGCCACTGGATCCTGCTCAACCCCGCGACCCCCGTGCCCCGGCCGGCTCCGAGCCGGGTGATCCCGCACGGGCACTACCGCGACTGGTACCCGGTCACCGGGCGGGCGCAGGTTCCCGGACGGGTGCTGCACTTCGGCCTGATCCGTCCCTACAAGGGGCTGGACGTGCTGCTGCAGGCCTTCCGGGCGCTGCCCGACCCGGCCGCCTCGCTGCGGATCGTCGGCCGCCCCACCACGCCGCAGCTGCGGGCCCTGGTCGAGGACGCCTGCGCCGCCGACCCCCGGATCAGCTCCCGGCTGGACCACGTCGACGACGCCGGCCTGGCGCAGGAGCTGGAAGAGGCCCAACTGGTCGCCCTGCCCTACCGCAACCTGCACAACTCCGGCGCACTCCTGCTGGCGCTGTCCCTGGACCGCCCCGTGCTGGTCCCGGACGGGGTGACCAGCCGGGCGATGGCCGCCGAGGTGGGCCCCGGCTGGGTGCTCACCGTCGACGGCACCCTCGATGCACCCGCACTGCGCGAGGCGCTCGCCGCGACCGTGCGGCGTCCGCCCGGCCGCCCGGAGCTGTCCGGCCGGGACTGGCCGGCGGTGGCCCAGGCCCACCTGGAGGTGTACCGGGCCGCCTGGCGCGGCGCCCCCTGAGCCGCTGCCCGCGAGCCGGAGCGGGCCCTCGCTCACGTGCGCCACCTGCCGGAGGTCCGGGCCGTGCGCTGGGCCGTCCGCTGGGTCGGCAGCACGACCGGGGGCGGGACCTGCAGGGGGTGGTCCCCGGCCGTGCGGTTCATCACGACCCCGAGGATCTGCCCGCCGGCCATCCGCAGCCGGTCCACGGCCTCGTCGACCGGCCGCTGCCGTGAGGTCCGGGCGTCGAGGACGAGCAGGACGCCGTCCGCATGGGCCGCCACCGCGGCCGCGTCGACGACCGAGAGCAGGTCCGGGCAGTCCACCACGACGACGTCGTAGTCGACGCGGGCCTGCTCCAGCAGGGTCCGCATCGCCGGTGAGGCGATCAGGTCCCCGGCCTCGCCCGGCGCCGCCCTGGCGGTGAGCACGCCGAGCGCCCGGTCCCCGGCCGCCGGGGGCCGCCATGTCCGCACCTGCTCCGGCCAGGACGCCCCCGTGGTCAGGACCTCGGTCAGCCCCGGCCCGTCCGGCAGGTCGAGTGCCTCGGCCACCGAGGGGTGGTGCAGGTCGGCGTCCACGAGCAGCGCGCGGCGGCCGACCCGGCACAGCGCGACGGCGAGGTTGGTGGCGGTGCTCGTGCTGCCGTTGCCCCGTGCGGGAGCGCACACCGCGATCACCAGGGGGTCCTGCGGGTGCCGGACCAGGCCGAGGCCGGTCTGCAGCAGGCGGTAGCTCTCCGCCCGGGCGAGATAGGGGTGGGTGCTCACCGGCAGCGGGCGTCGCCGCGCATCAGGGTCGTGGGGGACGTCGGCCAGCACGGGCGCCGAGGTGATCCCGGCCGCGGCCCGCCGGTCCCGGACCAGGGGCGAGTCGGTCGCCAGCTCGAAGACCACCGCGATGCCGACGGCGACGGCCAGCCCGAGGGCCGCGCCCAGACCCAGCACCGCGGCGAGGCCCTGGGACGACGAGGTGGCCGCCGCGACGGACCCCGAGATCGTCGTCACGCTCACCCGGGCCTGGCCCGCCGCCTGCACCGACAGGGTCGGGACGGTCTCGATGAGCTGGTCCGCGACGGCCTTGGCGATGTCGGTCGCCCGGCCGGCCGAGGTGTCGGTGACCAGGATCTGCAGGATCAGGCTCCCCTGGTCCAGCTGGACGGTGATGTGCCGCGCGAGCTGGTCCGCGGTGTACGGGAGGCCGAGCCGCCGCACGACCGGGTCGAGCACGATCGGCATCGTCACGACCCTGGCGTAGGACGGGGCCAGCTCCTGCGCGAACGTCGTCCCCTCCGCCAGTTCGCTGACCGAGGAGCCACGGTCGAGGGAGAACATCACCGTGCTGGAGGAGCGGTACTGCGGGGAGGACAGGCTCGTGAACGCCCAGCCGGCGGCCAGACCGAGCAGGGTCGAGACGACGAGCAGCAGCAGGTGGCGCCGCGCGGTGGCCACGATCGCGGGCAGGTCCATCGCGGTCCTCACCAGGTCGGCCGGCGGCCGGGGGCCCTCGGCGCACCCGTGATCGGGCGCTTCGTCCCCTGGCGTCTCGTTCCCTTCGGTCTCGTCCGGGCGGTGGCCGTTCTGAAGCTCCGGTGGTGGGCCGGTCTCCCGCAACCCCACCACCGGCTTCCCCTCGGGTGAGCGCCGTGGGCCGTCCGGGCGATTCCGCCGTCCGGGAGTCGGGCTCCCCGGGGGCCCGGCCTACGGTGAGGGACGGTTCCGGGTCACCACGCGACCCGTCCGGTGGCGCACCGCTGCGGCGGCTTGCCCGCCGACCGCCCACCACGCATCGACGGAGGCCACCCGACCATGGGGCAGGCACGGCACCGCGCGGCCCGGCGGCGGCGCCTGGAGGTCGTCGGGGCTGCTGCCGTCCTGCTGGTGGCCGGCCTGGTCGGCGGGGCGGTGGCCGGAACCCGGGACCCGGGCTCCGGTTCGCTCACCGTCTCCGGCGGGCGGGCCGCGCTCTCCGCCTCCGTCGGCCGGCTGGGTGACGGTGTCGCCTCGGTGACCTTCACGGTGCCCGCGCTGCCCACCGCCGGGGGCCTCTACCTGGGCCTGGACGTCCGTGACCAGCCGGGTGTGGCGGCGGTCCGGGGCAAGGTGCGGATCCTGCCCGACGGGACGCTGCGGGTCGGTTCCGGCACCGTCGTGGCCGGGGTGGAGCAGTCGTTCGTCAGCGCTCCGGTCCCGGGACGGCTGGCCCCCGGCGGCCGGCTGCGGGTCGATGTGCGGGTCAGCGGGGCGGACCACGCCAGGGCGGCGATCCGGGCCTGGGTGCCGGGAGCGACGGTGCCGCCGTGGCAGTACCAGACCTTCGACGGGACCAGGGCGGTCCCCCGGTCCGGGGGTGTGCGCGCCTGGGCCTACCTCTCGGGATCGGCGACGGGATCGGCCACGGTGACCTTCCAGGGCCTGTGCACCAGCCCGGACCAGCTGCCCGCCGGCCCCGACCCCGACCCCGGCTCCAGCCCCGCCGCCGGCACGCCGTACGGATCCTCACCCATCCCCGGCGGCGGACCT
>DASTGO010000473.1:0-15178 GCA_035719045.1 Kineosporiaceae bacterium
TCGCCGTTCGGCCCGCTGGCCGAGGGCGCGGTGCAGGCGCTCACCCAGCTGGCCCGGGCCTGGGCGCTGGCCCCGTCAGCGGGCTCCGAGATCACCGAGATCACCGAGGCCGCGGGCACCGTTGCGGACACCGCTGTTCCGGGCACCGCCCTCGAGGGGCCGGCACAGACCGGACCGGCGCCGCTCGTGCTGGCCCTGCGCGATGTGCTCCGCGAGCTGGCGCGGTCCACCGCCCTCGACCCGGCGTCCGGGATCCAGGCGGACCAGGCGACGGTCGACCGGGCGGCCGACGCTCCGTCCGGGCCGTTCGGTGCCGCGGCGTGGGAGTCGGTCGCGGCCGATGTGGCCGGGCTGCGGGGGTTGTCGCCGCAGCGGGGGGGCGCCCTGTTCGCGGATGTGCTGAACCGGGTGCGGACCCACCTCGCGGCGTTCGACGCCCAGGTCTCCGGCCTCGACGGGCAGGGGACCACCTTGTCCACCCCCGCCGACCCGTCCGGCATCGCCGAACTGTCCGGCATCCCCGGCATGTCCGGCATCGAGGTGGAGCCGCCGGTGCCGCTGTCCCGGCTGGTTCCCGGGGCCCGGGTGGCGGCGGACATCCCGCAGCAGGTCTCGGTCGCCGTGCGGGACCGGGTCCGGGAGCTGCTGGAAGCGGGTCGGGTCGAGGCGAGCCGGACCCGGATGGAGCAGCTCCTGCAGGGCCGGGGCAGCCAGGTCCGTTCCCCCGGCTACGACCTGGCGCTGCACACCGCCGTCACCGAGGCGCTGCAGGGAGCCCTGACCGATCTGCAGAACCAGTCCCAGACGAGGACGGACCTGTCCTCCGCGGAGCTGGCGCTGCTGACGGCGGACGTGGCCGCCCTGGAGCAGGCGACGGCGCTCGCGGCGGAGGAGGTGTACCGGCGGCTGGTCACCCTGGGTCGGCAGCGCACGCAGGCGGACGCCCTGGGGGCGCCGTTCGGGGAGTTCACGGCCGACCCGGCCCGGGCGATCACCGACGACACGCCCCTGCGCGGGGACCACTGGGACCTGGCCGCCGACGTGGCTGCGGGCCGGGGACCGGCGGGTGACCCCGGGGCGTCGACCTCGCGGGTGGCACCGGTGCAGGAGTCGTCGGCAGCAGAGTCGTCGGCAGCGCAGTCCTCGGCGCCGGGGGCCGTCCCCGGCGGGCAGCAGGCCGAGGGGCCGTCGCAGCAGGTGGCGCCGACCGTCCGCGGCCTGCTCCCCGAGGCCGGCCAGGCGCTGGAGGGACTCGCGCCGGCGATCCAGCACCTGATCGCCGAGCGGGTGATGACCAGCTTCGACCCCGAGCTGCTCACCGGGCTGCGGGAGGCGGTGGTCCGTCACCTCGTCCCGCGGGCGCTACCCGGTGTCTCGGCCCAGGTGGTCGAGAGCACGCAGGCCCGGATCCGCGGGATCTGGGACAGCGCCGTCGAGGAGCGGCCCGACGACCAACTGCCCTCCGAGGAAGGGTCCGCCCGTGTCGAGCTGCTCCTGAACCGCGCGCTGACGCAGCTGACCGGGGCGCCGGTCCGGCCGGCCGCCGTTCCGGGCAATGCCGCGGCGGTCGGTCCCCTGGCACCGACGGACGCGGTGCGCGTCGGGACGGTCCGGATCGACCAGTTCGCGGGCGCTCTCGCGTTGCCGCTGTCGGAGGCCCTCCTGGGGCGGACGGCACCGGTCCAGGACGCGGTGGTCTGGGCGGGACCGTCGAGCCCGGCCGGCCGGTCGCCGTCCGCCGCGGACGCGGCCACGGCGGGCGGTGTCCAGTTCGCGGATCACGCCGCGGTGGCCGCCGACCGGGTGGCCGGCCTCCCGGTGTCGCAGGAGCTGGCCCAGGAGCTGCAGGACCGGGCCCGGCAGATGTTCGGTGACCTCGCCTGGGGACCGGGCGCGCTGGTGCCGGAACTGGCGGCCGTGGCTGCGGCCCAGGACGTGCTGGCCGGTGCGTCGGCCGAGGGGCCCTCCGCCGGCCGGCTGGAGCCCACCGACCAGATCTCGTTGCGTTCCGGGTTGATCGAGGCGCAGCGCTCGCTCGCGACGCGGCTGACGGCTGCCGCGAACACCGAGCTGACCCGGCAGGCGGCGGCGACGGGGCTGCCCGAGCGGGCGTTCGGGTGGTCGCCCCTGAGCCAGCTGAGCGAGGGCGCGATCCAGGCGCTGGACGAGCTGTCCCGGGCCTGGGCCGTGGCGGACGGCACGCCGGTCCGGGACCTCTCCGGTGCCGACGCGGTGGCCGCCCTGCCCGCCGCAGTGGGACCCGCGCCCCTGGCGCTGGCGGTCCGGGATGTCGTCCGGGAGACGGTGCGGCGGTTGCCGGTCGGCCAGTCCCAGCGGATGAACGGGCTGCTGGACGATCCGCTGGGTCCGCTCGGCGATGCCGCCTGGGAGGCGATCGGCCGCGACCTCACCGCGCTGCGCGGGCTGCCGCGGTTGCAGCAGGACGGCCTGCGCGCCGACGTCCTGGGCCTGGCCCGGACCCAGCTGCGGGCCCTGGTGAACCAGTCGGCCGCGCTGCCCGGGTCCACCTCCCCGAACCTCACCCAGCGCGAGAACGCGGCCCGCGCGCTGGCCCGACAGGCGTTCGGGTCCGGTCCGGGGCAGGCCGCCGTCGTCGAGCGGCTGATGACGGACCTGAGCTGGGGCCTGACCGAAGGCCTGTCGCCTGCCGGCGCGGTGCTGCTGGCCGCCAACCGCGCGCTGTCCTCCCCGGCGGCGGCCGCGGGGTCGGTCACGTTCCTGGCCGTCGGGCGCGGGCTGCCCGAGCTGCTCCAGCAGGTGCAGCAGGCCCACGCGCTCGACGCGCAGGAACTGCGTCAGGTCGCCGCGACGCTGTCGGACGCCGTTCTCGGGGCGGCCGTGCGCGACGCCCAGGACGCCGCCCGGGCACGGCAGGACGTGGCGGTGAACGAGGTCCGGGCGGCGCAGGAGCGCGGCACGGTCGACACCGACAGGCAGGCGGCCCAGAGGGAGCTGGAACTGGCCGGCACCCAGGTCGCCGAGTTGCAGGCCCGGTGGCAGCAGCAGCGTGACCACGTCGCCCAGTTGCTGGCCGAGTCCCTGACCGGGCCGGACCGGTTGCGCCAGGTGTTCGCCGAGGCCCTGGGCAACGCCTGGCCGCTTCTCGGGGAGGTGGCCCGTGCCCACGCGGAGGGCCGGACCTTCGAGAGCGGTGCCCGGGCGCGGGTCGAGGGGTACGCCGCGCCGGCCGCCCAGGTCCGGACCGCCGAGGTGCCGTCGGAATCCGTCATGCCGGCGGAGGTCGCGTCGCCCGGCTCGCCGGAGTCGGCGCAGGACCGGACGGAGCCGGCTGAGGCGTTGCCGGGTGAGGCCTCGGCGTCCGAGTCGGATGCGGGGAGGTCCGAGCGGGCTTCGAGCGTGGCGTCCGAGCCGGGTGCGGCGGCTCTCGAGCCGGGTGACCCGTCGTCGTCCGAACCTGCCCCTACCGGCGTGAGCGATGCGGAGTTGCTCGCCCTGCTGGACCGGATGGGCGAGCCGTACGGGGACCCGGCCAGGGTGATCCGGGAGAACATGCCGCTCACGCTCCGGCTGTGGGAGAGCGCGCTGGCGCCTGTGCCCGCGGAGGTGGTGCGGCAGGAGATCGCCTCGCGCATCGGCCAGAGCGTGGCGGAGGGCCGTCGGGCAGCGCAGCTGCTGGCCGCCATCGATTCTCGCGGGACCTCCGAGAGCGCTGCCCCCGGCATCGTGTCGGCGCTCACCACGGTCTTGGGCACGGCGGGCGCGGACAGCATGTCCGCCCCGGTGGCGCGGGTGCCGGAGCGTGCCCAGCAGCTGGTGGAGCACCTGGAGCACGAGCTCGCGGCGCACCACGACGGCCGGATCGACTTCAACTCCGATCAGGTGGACGAACTTCTTCTGCAGGTGCACGACGTCCTGCAGGGAGTTCCCGAGGCGTCGGCGGCCATGCGGCGGGCGAGTGCGGTCCGGGAGGTGTACCGGCAGCCGCTGCGCGAGGCCTATGCGGAAGCGCTGCGCGCGTACGGTGCCTACCAGGAGGCGGTGCGGGCGCAGGCAGCGCCGAGTGACTCCGGCCGGGCCCAGGAGCTGGCGGACCGGTGGACCGTCGCCGACCTCATGCTCCGGTCGTTCGACGGCGAGCGCAGCGAGCTGGGGTGGCGCATCCTGGAGGCCCGGGTGGGTCTGGCCCGGATCGGTGCCCTGAACAACGAGGACTCGCCCCTGGTCACCGCGTACGCCGGCCTCGACCCGCTCAGCCAGCTCATGCTGTACGGGACGACCTTCACTCCAGGGGTGAGGACCGAGTCTGCGGCCGCCCCGGTGGAAGCACCGGCGCAGGCCGTGGCGGAGCCCGCCCCGCCTGCACTTCCGGCGGACCGGGTCGCCACCGACTGGGAGGCGACGGGGCTGAGCGAGCAGGCACAGGCGCGCCTTGCCCTCTCCTACCAGGCGGATCCCGGTGCGGCCGGGCGCACGGTGGCCGCCCTGCAGCAGTTCGACGCGGGGAGCCTGCCGGAGCAGGCGCTGGTCGACCTGCTGACCACGCTCGGGCGGGGCTTCGTGCAGGCCCCCCAGCCGGGACAGCGGCTGATCGAGCTGCCGAGGAGCGCGTTCTTCGACGTGTTCTCCCTCGACGCGGGGGTGGAGATCGCGCTGCACGACCTCGCCTCCGCAGCCTTCGAGGGACGGAGCGACTCCGCTGCGGCTCTCGAGGCGGGCGGCGCGCAGCGGCTCGTCGAGGGGCTGCGCGGGGTCTACGAGCGTGCCCTGCGTTCACTGCTCGGCGCGGCCGCGGCCAGCCAGGAGACGGCGGCGCAGATCAGTGCGGGTCGCTCGCTGGCCGCCGTGACCGATCCGCGCGCCGATGCGGTGTGGGCGCAGATCTCCCGCCGGATCGAGTCGCGGCCCGCGGGCGGGCTGGCGGCCGTCATCGCGGACACCACGCGCGACCTGGCCGGGCTGCGTCCGGCCGAGCTGACCGCGCAGACCTGGGCCGGCCTGGGCGTTCCCGCTCCGGCGATGTTCGGCTTCGGTGACGTCGCCTCGACCTCGCAGGCGGCCGGCCGACCGGCCTCGGTCACGGAGCCGGGGTCCGACGGGTCGGTGTCGGACGGGTCGGTGTCGGACGGGTCGGTGTCCGACGGCGAGTTCGCGGCGACGGCCGAGCACTGGGCGCGCGTCGAGCGGTCGAGCACCAGTGCCGGGCCCAGCACCCGCACCTCGTCGGACCCGCAGAGCAGCGCCCGAACCGTGTCGGACCCGGGGACGTCGTCCGAGCGGGCGTCGGGCGTGCCGTCCGAGCCCGTGGCTTCGGCGGAAGCGCAGGCGCAGCAGGACCGGTTCGAGCGGCGGGTTGCGGCGCAGGAGCGGTTGCGGGCCCGGTTGCAGGTGGTGGCCGAGCAGCGGGCGGCTGCGGCGGCGCAGCGGGCCGCGGAGGCGGCACAGCAGCAGCGGTTCGAGCGGCGGGTTGCGGCGCAGGAGCGGTTGCGGGCCCGGTTGCAGGAGGCGGCCGAGCGTCGGGCGGCTGAGGCGGCGCAGCGGGAGAGCGCGCGGCTGCAGGCAGCGGACACCCCGGCGGTGACGCCCCGACAGGCCGCAGCCGTCGAGTCCCCGGTGGCTGCCGAGCCCGCGGCCGCGCAGCCGCAGGCGTCCGAGGTCCTGGCGCGTACCGGGGACCGGGCCGTGCAGGCGTTGGACGACCTGCTGGCCTCGGCGGTGCGCCAGGCGGAGGGCGACCTGGCGCTGTTGACGCCGCAGGAGGCCGCGGAGCAGGCGCGGTCGGCGGCGGAGCGCGGAGCGATCTGGCGGCTGGAGGTGGTCGACCGGCGGCTGGAGCAGGCTGCGCAGGAGGTGCAGCGGCTGCAGGCCCGCTGGAACGAGGTCCGCGACGCCGAGGTGGCGCGGCTGCTGGCGGCCGGGGACCCGTCGGGCCGGGCGCTCGACGGGGGTCCGGGCCCGCTGCCGGCCGTGTCGGCCCAGGCCGAGCAGGTGGCCGGGGAGTATGCGGCGGCGCTGCGGGCCGAGCGGGAGCTCCAGATGCGGGCCGAGGCCTTCGCGCAGTTGGCGCCGCAGGCGTTCGGCGATGCCGCCGCCCCGGTTCCGGTCGGCGTGCAGGCGGCGCCGGGCGTGGCGGAGTCGGGGGTTCAGGGCGAGCAGCTGACCAGCGCCCTGGGCATGATCGAGACCGTCCTGCGGGAGAACGTCAACCTGTCGCTGTCACCCGACCAGCGGCTCACGACCGCCCAGGCGGTGCAGGACGTGGTGCTGCCGGAGTTCGCCTCCCGGCTGGAGGAGCTGTTCGGGCCGGTCGCGTGGGGTCCGTCCGAGGTGGTCCCGGCGCTGGCGGCGTCCTGGGCGGCGCAGCAACTGCTCGGGGACAGCGAGACCGTCCCGTCCTTCGCGATGTCGGCCCTCCAGTCCGAGGTGGCGCGACTGCTCGGCCAGAGCCAGGGACACCTGCGGGAGATCCTCGGCTGGCAGCTGGAGGCCTCCGGTCAGGAACGGCTGACCCGGACGGGGTCCACGGCGACGGCGGCTGACGGGTTGGACGCCCTGTCCGCCGGGATGACCGAAGCCGTGACGGACCTGGCCCGGGCGTGGGCGCAGGCGACCGGTGTGCCGGAGACCGTCGACGGGCGGGCCTTCGGCGCACCGTCCGGGCTGACCGGGACCACCCCGCGGGTGCTGGTGCTCGAGCTGGGGGTTGCGCTCGGTGAGCTCATGGCCAGGAGCCTGGCCGGGGACACTCCGGACGCGGTCGTGAGCACCCCCGAGGCCACCCGCAGGCTGTTCGAGGCGATGTGGGCCCCGATCGCGGACCTGGTGCAGGCCGTCCGCTCCCTGCCCGTGCAGCAGCGGGACACCGCACTGGAGGAGCTGGGCCGGCAGACCCAGGCCCGGGTGGATGGGCTCCGGCAGCAGCTCGGCGCCGAGGTCGCCGAGGCCATCGCCCAGCAGAACGCGCTCCTGGGCCTGTCCTCGCCGGCGCAGGGCGGGCTTACCGGGCAGGGCACCAGCGGGCGGGACCTCAACCCGTCGGCGTCCGAGCTCGCGTCGATGACCGACAGTCAGCTGCGGCGGCTGCGGTATGCGCAGCGGTTCGCCCAGCACCAGCAGGGTGCCCAGGCCCGGGCCGAGTCCGGGGCCGTCGAGTCCGGAGCCGTCGAGCCCGCGCCCGTGCAGTCGCAGACGCCCGAGGTCCTGGCGCACAACGAAGAGCGGGCAACGCCGGAGCAGGGCGGGCCGGCCGCCCAGGCGCTGGACGACCTGCTGGCCTCGGCGGTGCGCCAGGCCGAGGTCGACCTGGTGCCGTTGACGCCGCAGGAGGCCGCGGAGCAGGCGCGGTCGGCGGCGGAGCGCGGAGCGAGCTGGCAGCTGGAGGTGGTCGACCGGCGGCTGGAGCAGGCTGCGCAGGAGGTGCAGCAGCTGCAGGCCCGCTGGAACGAGGTCCGCGACGCCGAGGTGGCGCGGCTGCTGGCGGCCGGGGACCCGTCGGGCCGGGCGCTCGATGCAGGCCTTGACTCGTTGCCGGCCGTGTCGGCCCAGGCCGAGCAGGTGGCCGGGGAGTATGCGGCAGCGCTGCTGGCCGAGCGGGAACTCCAGCTGCGGGCGGAGGCCTTCGCGCAGTTGGGCCCGCAGGCCTTCGCCGGTACGGAGGGCGTCCCGACGGACGAGGCCCGTGGGGAACAGTGGACCCGCACCCTGACCATGTTCGAGACCGCGCTGCGGGAGTCGGAGGCGTCGGAGGCGGTCAGGCAGGACGCCCAGGAGGCGGTGCTGGCGGAGTTCGCGTCCCGGCTGGGGGAGCTGTTCGGGCCGGTCGCGTGGGGTCCGTCCGAGGTGGTCCCGGCGCTGGCGGCGTCGTGGGCGGTGGGGCAGCTGGTGAGGGACACCGAAGCCGTCCCCTTCACGGACATGTCGGAGCTCCAGGCCGATACGGCGACGCTGCTCGATGCAGTCCAGGACCAGTTGAGGGGAGAGGTCCTCGCCTGGCAGCTGGAGGCGTCCGGCCAGGAGCGGCTGGCCGGCACGGAGTCGACCGGTTCGTCGACCGACGGCCTGGACGCCCTGGCCGCGGGGATGACCGAGGCTGTGACGGACCTGGCCTGGTCGTGGGTGTACGCCACGCCCCTGACGGGGGCCGTCGGCGGGTCGGGCATCGACGGGTCGGCGGGGCTCCGCGCCGACGCGGTCAGCGGCGAGCAGACCGGGACGGGCGCGCGGGCACTGGTGCTCGAACTGGGTCACACGCTGGGCGAGGCCATGGCCGAGGTCCTGACCCAGGGCACTGCCGACGTGCGGGCGGACGTCCTCGCGCCCACCCGCGGGCAGGCCGAGGCGACGTGGGCTCCGATCGCGGACCTGGTCGAGGCCGTCCGGTCTCTTCCGCCGAGTCAGTGGGACGCCGCGGTGGGCGAGCTGGGCAGGCAGACGCAGGCCCGGGTGAGCGAGTTGCGGCAGGAGATCGCCACCGGCTTCGCCGACGCCGTCGAACGGCAGAACGCGTTCCGGGGATGGTCCGGGTCGCCGGAGGCGGACGGGCGCACGGGGCAGCGCACGGGCGTGATGAACCTCGACCCGTCGGCGTCCGAACTCGCGTCGATGTCGGACAGCGAGCTCCGGCAGTTGCGGTACGCGCAGCGGTTCGCCCGGCACCAGCAGGGTGCCCGGGCCGGAGCCGAAGCGGTTCGGTCTGAGCCGGGTGTCTCGGCGGAGCCGGGTGCTCCGTCCGAGGAAGGTGCCCGGTCGGAGTCGGGTCTGTGGCCCCAGGCATCCGTCCGGTCGCAGGACGGTGCCCGGTCGCAGGACGGTGCCCGGTCGGAGGACGGTGCCCGGTCGGAGGAAGGTGCCCGGTCGGAGGAAGGTGCCCGGTCGGAGGAAGGCCTGTGGCCTCAGGGGTCCGTTGGGTCCGGGGACAGTGTCCGGTTCACGGAAACCGTTGCGCCGCAGCAGATCGCGCAGTCCCCCCGGTCACCGGGCCTGCCCGCGGACCCGGCCGGTGCGGTGCCGGTGGCCGCGGTGCCGGCGGCCGAGGTGTCCGCGGTGCCGACGGTTGCGCTGAACCGGTTCCTGCCGGAGGCGGGGCTGCCGGTGGAGCTTCCCGCAGCGGTGGCCGAACCGTTCCGGGAGAGGACCTGGGAGTTCCTGCTCCCGTTGTCGGACAACGCGTTCCCGGCTCGGCTGGTGGCGCTGGACGCGCTCGGGCACGTGGCGTCGGGGCCGGCCGGGCAGGCGCTCACGGCCGCGGAGCGTGCGGTGGCCGACCGGGCCGTCGCCGAGCTGTCCGCGGCGGCGTACCAGGGCCTGGTCGATCTGGGCCGGGCACGGCTGGGCTGGGAGGGCCCGTCGTCGGCGGCCGAGGGTGTGGTCGTCCACACCGCACCGACCACCGTGCGCGGGCTGCCCCCGGAGATCGGGCAGGTGCTGGAGGGACTGGCCCCGGCCGTCGCCCGGCTGTCCTTCGACGGGCTGCTGACGCCGGACAACCTGGCCCTGCTGTCGGTGCTGCGGGACGTCGTGGTGAACGGTGTCGTCCCGGCGGCACTGCCGGGGGCGTCGGCGGAGGCCGTCGCGGTGGCCCGCCAGGAGGTCGCCCGGCGCTGGGACGAGGCGGCGCGGGACACCGACCAGTGGACCGTCGGCTACGCCCCCTC
This sequence comes from Kineosporiaceae bacterium, assembly GCA_035719045.1. Lineage (GTDB taxonomy): Bacteria > Actinomycetota > Actinomycetes > Actinomycetales > Kineosporiaceae > DASTGO01. The sequence continues at coordinate 9,633 of DASTGO010000473.1, forward strand.
GATCGGGAGCGAGACGTCCGTCTGGGACAGCAACGGGCCGGTCGACGTCTCGCGGCGCCCGCTGTGGCCGGGGGCGGTGCAGGATCTCGGCCTGCAGATCGAGGACTCCGCGCTGACGAATCCGTGGTCGCTGACCCTGGTGGACAAGTTCGCCGCGTCGCTGGCGACGGCGCTGTCCGGTGAGCGGGTCGACGGCGGGCCGGTCGTGGAGGACGTGACCTGGTCGCAGCCGAGCCGCTCGGAGGACTCCGCCGCGGCTGCGGACCTGGCCCGGTGGACGGACGGCCTCGGCCTGCCCGAGGGCGCGCAGCGGTCCGTGACGGGAGCCCTGGAACAGCTGTTCGAGGCGGCCCCGTGGGATGAGCGGTCCCCGCAGCCAGGAGTGGTGCCCGCGCTGGCCACCACCTGGGCGGTCGGCGAGGCGGTGCGGGCCCAGGAGTGGAAGCTCACCGCCGAGCTGCGGCAGCAGCTGGCCTACACCGCGGCCGACGCTGGTGAGGTCCGGCTGTCCCCGGCCGAGCGGGCGGTCCTGGACGAGGTCTACCGGCAGCAGCGGGAGGCGCTGGTCGGGGAGCTGATCCAGCGGGGACAGCAGCGCGGCGACGGCGCTCCGGCTCCGGCGGCGGACCGGATCGCGGCGCTGACCCACGGCGTCGCGGATGCCGTGGTCGAACTGGCGTCCGCCTGGGCAGCCCCCGGCCGGCCTGGTGCGCAGGCGGCGGCTGCAGTGCCGGATGTCGCGGACGTGGCCCACCCGGACGAGGCCTACGGGCCGGGGCCTGCGGTGCTGGAGCTGGGACGACAGGTCGGCTGGGCCGTGCTCGACGAGCTGGCTGCCCACGATCCCGTGACGGCGGAACGGGTCGAGACCGCCCTGCGGGACCGGCGCAGCCCGGTGCGGCAGGCCGCGTGGAGGTCGATCGCCGAGACCGTCCAGGGTGCGCAGGCCCTGGCCCCCGGCGAGCGCCAGGCCGCCTATGACGGGTTGCGGCAGCAGGTGGACGGCCTGATGGACGCCCTGCGCGGGATCGTCGCCGGAGCCGTCCCGTCCGGGGCCCGTCCGAGCTCCCCGGCCGCGGGGGCACCCGCTGTCGCGCGGAGCTGGGCTGCCTTCGACGAGGCCGGGTACGACAGCTCGTCCTCGTCCTCCTCCGAATCCTCCTCCTCCGAATCGTCCTCGTCCGAGGCGTCCTCCCCGGCGTCGGTGCCGCCCCGGGCGTCGCAGGCGTCCTCCCGGACGTCGGTGCCGTCGGAGCGGGAGGCGGTGGCCCCCCCGAGCCCGGCGAGGCCCGCGGGTCCGGACGCCTCGCCGGAGTCGGTGTTCACGGCGCGGTCGGTGCTCTCGCCGCAGTCGGTGTCGTCGCCGGAGTCGGTGTACTCGGCGCGGTCGGTGTCGTCGCCGGAGTCCGTGCTCTCGGCGCAGTCGGTGTCGTCGCAGGAGTCGGTGCCGATGCCGTCGCAGGAGGGGTCCGCAGCCCCCGCGGGCCCGGCGACCTCGCCGGACTCGGCGTCCACGGTGGAGCCGGTGGAGGCGCTGGACCTCGTGCCGGATGCCGTGTCGGGGATCGAGATCCCGGCGAGCGTCGCCCTCCAGGTGCGGGACCGGGCCGGGGAGTCCCTGAGCCGGATGCCCGCCGGGGTGGACAACACGTTCGAGTCCCAGGTGGCCGTGCTGGAGGCGCTCGGCCACGTGATGTCCGAGCCGGGCGTGCAGGCGCTGGCCCCGGCGGACCAGGTGACGCTGGAGGTGGCCGCCGCCCAGTTGTCCACCGCGGTCTTCGACACCCTGGCCGGCCTCGGCCAGGGGCGTGCGGAGGGCCCCGTGGCCGGGCTGCCGCCGCAGCTGGGTCTGGCCCTGCAGGGGCTCGCCCCCGCCGTGGGCCGGCTGACCGCCGACGGGCTGATCACCCTGGAGAACCCGCGCCTGCTCGCCGGGCTGCGGGAGGCGGTCGTCCGGCACGGCGTCTCCTTCCTGGCCCGTGGCGACGGCGCCGAAGCCGTGGACGTGGCCCGGCAGGAGCTCGGCGCGCAGTGGGACCGGCTGGCCGCCGCCGAACAGCCGGCAGTTTCCGGGACCGCCGGGACCGACCGGCTCGCCGGGCACCTCGCGGCGATGCTGTCCGAGGCCGCCTGGGCTCCGGGGTCGCCGGAGGTCGACGGGTCCGTCACGTCGAGCCCGGGTGCGGGGGAGGCGGGCCGCTCCGAGATCCACGCCCATGTCGAGTACCTGCTCAGCGACGCGGACATCCCGCAGGCGGCGCAGGGACGGGTCCAGGCGGCGTTGGACACGTTCTTCGGGTCCTCGTCCTGGCGGCACGCCGGTGACAGCGACGTGGTGCCCGCACTGGTCGCGGCCTGGGCACTGCGGGACACCCTGGGCGCGCAGGGCGGCAAGCTCACCGCCGAGGAGCGGCTGGGCGCGGGCCTCGCGGTCGGGGACCCCCGGGAGCTCAGGCTCGGCGACGAGGACACACAGGTCCTCGAGCAGACCTACCGGCAGCAGCGGGAACTGATCTCCTGGCAGGTGGGCGAGCTCGGTGACCGGCGGCTGGAGGAGATGCCCGACGTCCCGGCGGACCGGGCGCACCGGATGCGTGCGGGGGCCGCGGACGCCCTGGTGCAACTGGGCCTGGTGTGGGCGCAGAGCACCTCCCCCGTCGTCGACCCGGTGTCGGGCGTCGAGGTGCCCGCAGAGCGTGACGCGTTCCGGCCGGTGGGACCACGTCCGCTGGTGACCGAGCTGGCCTCGGTGCTGGCCGACGAGGTCGCCGCCACCCTGCCCGGCACCGACGCCTACATGACGCGGTCGGAGCGGTCGGTTCTGGACAGCCTCCTGGGGGCCGAGGTCTGGGCGCCGGTGGCCGATGCGGTGGAGCAGTTGCGGTCGCTGCCCCCGTCGGAGCTCAACGCCGGGCTGGACCGGGTGTGGTACCAGGCCGAGGCCCGGCTGCGGGGCCTCGACGGTCTCCCTGATGCGCTGAGGGAACTCGGGGCCCGCCCGGCCGCGCAGCGCGGTGGTGGTTACGCCGAGCTGGCGTGGCAGGTGCAGGCGGACCTCGAGTCGAGGTTGAACGACCTGGCGCAGCAGTCCGGCACTCCGTCGCAGACCGGCATTCCGTCGCAGACCGGCACCCCGATGTACGCCGACACCCCGATGTACGCCGACACCCGGTCGCAGGCCGGCACCCCGGCGTATACCGAGCGCGGCTCTGCGGACGGCAGTGCCACGCGGTCCCCCTACGGCTCGCAGTCCCGTTCGGAGTACGGGTCGGAAGCCGGCTCGGTGTCGGACCCCGGGTCTGCCTCGCACTCGAACGGCGTGTCGACCTGGGACCCCAGCGGGGAGCAGCGGTCCGGCGAGTGGGTGGACCCGTTCGCCGGTGCCCGGCAGACGGCGGACCACTGGGCGGAGGCCACCGGGCGGCTCGGCGACGCCCTCTCGGGCCTGCCCGAACCGGTGGTGCAGCAGGCCCAGGACCGGCTGGACCAGCTGTTCGGGACCACGCCGTGGGGTGAGTCGGCGATCGTGCCCGCGCTCGCCGTGGCCACGGCCCTCTCGGACGCCCTGGTGCAGGCCGACGCCACGCTCACGCCTGAGCAGACCCGGGCGATCAGGGACGCCTTCCTCGGGCAGTACGGGTCCGTGATCGACGAGGTGACGCGCCTCGGGCAGGAGAGCCTGGCCCGCGACGGACTCGGGACGATGCCGGGCGACCCGACGTCGGCCGTGGCCCGGTTGGCACTGCTGACCGAGGGCATCACGGAGGCGGTCACCGACCTGGCCCACGCCTGGACCCGCCCGTTCCCCACCACGCAGAGCCGGACCGGCACGACGCTCCCGAGCGGCCCCGGACAGGGACCGGTGCCCGTGCTGCGCACCCTGCGCGACCTGCTGCTCGAGGCTGTCAGTGACCTGACCGCCGAACTGCCTCCCGCCGACCGCCGGCCCTCGGGCCCGGACCGGGGCGAGCAGGTGCGGGCGCAGCTGGACACGGCGCTGGGAGACCAGACGTGGCGCACCATCTCCGAGCAGGTCCTGCCGCTGCGGCAGCTGCCGCCGGCCGGGCGGATGAGCGCCTACGAGGCCCTGCACGACCTGCTGGACGAGGCCGTGGGCCCGCTGCAGGACCTCACCGCGCAGTGGGCGGGCATCGGCGAGGCCACCCCACCGCCGGCCCCGGCCCCCGCCCCCGCAGCTCCCGCGGCGCGGTTCGGCCGCTGGTTCGGCCGGACATCAGGCGGTGACGGTTCCGCGCAGCCGGCGCAGGCCGCGGCGACGACGGCGGCAGCGACGGCGACGGCGGGCGTGCCGGCCGGGGGCCGGGTGGAGAGGACCACGCCTGCAGGGCCGGAGCGGCCGGGTTCGGCGACGCCGGAAATCCTGGTCGTCCCCGAGTCGCGGCCCGAACCGGTCCAGGACGGGCAGCCCACGTCGGCGACCCCGCAGGATCCGACCCGGTCCCCGATCTCGTCCACCTGGTTGGTCCGGTCGGCGGGAACGGAGTCCCCGTCCGGCCGGCCCGACGGGCCGCGTGAGCCGGGGGCGACCGTCGAGCCCGGTGGAGCGCAGGAGCCTGGCCGGGCGCAGGAGCCCGAGGGGCCGAAGGATCCCGGCGGAACGCAGGAGTCCGAGGGGCCGGAGGCCGAGAAGACCTGGTGGAATGCGCTTCCGTGGAGCTGGGGTGTGATCAAGGGGACCGCCCTGCCGCCGGACGAGCAGTGGATGCTCCGGAAGCAGCGGGAGGAACTGGCGTCGATGAAGTCGGCGAAGGTCGGCCAGAAGATTCCCCTGGTGTCCGCCGGTGGTTCGGGCCTGGGTGGTCTGCCGTCGAGCTCGGTCGACATCGCCGGCAAGTTCGGCGGTGCGGCCATGATCGGCGGCTACGCGGACGCCACGAACGTTCTGTCCTGGACCGAGCTGACCCAGCACACCCTGGCGTCAGGGGTGCTGATCCGGCTGAAGGACCAGCTGCCGGTGTCCGCCAACGTGCCGGGCTCGGTCGCGCACAAGGCGGTCCTGGTGTTCGGCAAGCGAGGTGACCAGCAGCAGGTCGGTGCCGCCGGGCCGTACCTGATCCGGTCGGTGTACTACGACGACAAGACCGACACCTACTACGTCGGGGTGAACTGATCCCCGCGGCATGTCGGGCCGGGACGAGCTGAGCGCTGCGACACGTTTCGGGCGTGGCGGAACCGGCGCGTGGCGGAACCGACGGAGCAGGCCGGCATCCTCCGGCGGCCCGTCCGGACAGTCTCCGGCGAGCCGCCGTCAGCTGTCAGTCGCGCCGCCGGGGCAGTCCTCAGCTGACGTCGGGAAGGCGCAGCGTGAGTTCGTCGTTCGCGTCCAGGGTGAACCGGACCGCTGCCCCGGGCTGCTCCGCGGGGATTCCGGCCGGCCAGACCCCCACCGTCAGGCCGGGATGCCGCTGGAGGACCGGGCGGAGGGCGGCCAGGATCTCGTAGACGATCGCCGCCAGCGGTTCCGGCTCGGGTGCGGGGGGCGGGGCCGAGGCCGACTCGTCGTCCGGGTCGTCCGGGTCGTCCGG